>JAYTRT010000237.1:0-1917 GCA_043746045.1 Actinomycetota bacterium
GGTGCCGACATCACCGATTTCACGGTCCCGAGCACGTACGGGATGTCGAGTGAGACCATTCTGTTCGACGCGACGTGGACCGACAGTGACGGCGCCCCGAAGTCCGATCGTTTCGTGCTCCGGTTGCCTCCCGACCCTGGCTCCGAGCCGGTGTTCATGGTGTACGACATGCCGCGCCAGTTCAACGCGATGCGACTGGTCGGCGAGCGGACCGGCATTGCCGTCCCGCCCACGCTGTGGTTGGAGACCGATTCCGCGCACCTCGGCGCAGCGTTCTTCGTGATGGGACGGATCGACGGCGTCGTGCCACCCGACGTCATGCCCTACACATTCGGCGACAACTGGTTCTTCGATTCGTCGGCGGAGGATCAGCGGCGACTGCAGCGAGCTTCTGTCGAGGTGCTTGCCAAGATCCATTCGATCAGCGCTTCCGATCCGGACGCCGCGTTTCTGGTCATCGATGCAGACGGCGACTCGGCGCTGCGTCGACACGTCAACGACCAGCATGCCTTCTACGAGTGGGTTGCCGCCGATGGTGTGCGCTCGCCGTTGATCGAGCGGGCGTTCGACTGGCTCGAGGCGCATTGGCCGAACGATGCAGACGATGCCTCGAGAGACGTCGTCAGCTGGGGCGATGCACGGGTCGGCAACATGATGTACGTGGATCACACCCCCGTCGCCGTGCTGGACTGGGAAATGGCCGGTCACGGACCACGGGAGATCGACATCGCCTGGATGATCTTCATCCATCGCTTCTTCCAGGACCTGACCGACATGATGGGTCTGCCGGGGATGCCCGACTTCATGCGTACCGCGGAGGTCGCCCAGCAGTACGAGGAATTGACCGGCGTCGCGCCGAAGGACCTGCAGTGGTTCATCCTCTATGCCGCATTGCGGCACGCCATCGTCATGTTCCGGATCACCCGTCGTCAGATCTTGTTCGGCGAGGCCGAGATGCCGGAGAACCCGGACCACGCCTTCATCCACCACGCAACGGTCGCGGCGATGTTGGATGGCACCTACTGGGCCAAACTCTGAACGAAAATGGCCTAGGATTCGTGGTCTGATGGTCAGACCAATTGCTCCCCTCTCCAACGCTATCGATGCAGGCGTGCTCGCCGCCAGTGGACCGCTGCTCGACTCGTGGCACGCAATTGCCCGAAGTGTCGAGGTCGCCGGCTCCCACCCGAGACAGGTCACCGTGCTCGGGCGCACTCTGGTCGTGTGGCGTTCCCCGAACGGGGAGGTCCTCGCCGCCCCCGATCGCTGCCCGCACCGCGAAGCCCCGCTGAGCAAGGGCACCGTCGTCGATGGCTGCCTCGTGTGTCCTTATCACGGCTGGACGTTCGGCGAGGCTGGTCGATGCGTGCGGGTGCCCTCGGCCGGCGAGAACGTTCCTGCGCCACCGCGCGCCCATCTCGCCACCGTGACCGCAGAGGAGCGATACGGACTGGTCTGGGTGTGTCTTGGTACGCCGCGTTCGCCGATCCCGACGATGTCGTTCGAGGATGATCCGGCGTTTCGACGAATCAACACTCCTGTCGAGGTCTGGACCACGTCATCGACCCGGATGGCGGACAACTTCCTCGATATCACGCACTTCCCCTACGTCCACATCGGCACGTTCGGCCGCGCCCAGGACACGTTCGTCCCGAAAGTGGAACTGGGCGAACTCGACGACGGCTTCTTCGGCTACAGCTACAAAGTGCTGGCCAACAACGACGCTGCCGGAACAATGGCCAGCGGTCAGACCGAATCGGTGATCGAGCGGTCGATGAGCACCGGATTCCATCTGCCATTCGTGGTGCGCAGCACGATTCGCTACGGCACCGGCCTCGAGCACATCATCCTGATGTTGTCGACCCCGATCGACGATGTCACCAGCTACTTCACGTTCGTCATCTGGCGCAACGACGA
>JAYTRT010000238.1:0-6186 GCA_043746045.1 Actinomycetota bacterium
CATCACGAAGGCGGGCACTGCGCAGGGTGACACGTTCGACGACGCCGCTCGTCAGCCCGAGGTCGACCTCGTCGCCGACTCCGTACTGGTCGTCGGAGAGGACGAAGAACCCGGAGATGATGTCGCGGATCAGGGTCTGTGCGCCGAACGCGATGGCGCCGCCGACCACCGTCGCCGTCGCCACGAACGCACCGATGTTGATGCCGACCTCACCCATCGCGGTGATGACCGCGATGGTCCAGACGACGCCGACCAGTGCCGCACGGAGCGAGCTGGTCAATGCCTTGTGACGAGCTTGCGCACGAGGCTTGTCGGTGGGTGTCGTGCGGTCGAGCAGTCGCTGCATCCCGTTGGCCACCAGACGCCGGATGACGAGGGTCACGACCAGCGCGGTGACGATCACGGCACCGACTCGCAACGGCGTCAGGAGGTGAAGGCGATCGAGATGCTGCACCCACACCGGCTGATTGGCAGAGGTGTGCATCCCGACGACGTTAGACGCGCAGTCGGGGTCGAGGGCGCTGGGCGAAGCGGAGACGTCCCCACTAGAGTTCACCCTTCATGGGCGACAAGGACATCGAGCTGGTACCCGAACCCCCTCCTGCCGCTGCGACACATCGACGGGCTCGCCATCGGGCGGTCCACTGGGCAGTCCTGATGTTCAATGTCGTGGCCGTACTCGCCTGTTTCGTCGGCGCCGGCATTCTGATCGTGGGCCAGCAGTTCCTCAACCAGACCCAGAAGTCGGCGGTGATCCAAGCCCCTCCGACGGAGGTCAGCTCGGCACCGATCAAACCGGCTTCGTCCACGACGCTCGCTCCCGCCGGTTCCACCGTGACGATCGTCGACAACACGACCGGCACCACGATCGCGGCCGACATCCCGACGACAACAGTGCCGTTCCCCCAAGCCGATCCGCAGGCCCAGAACTTCCTGATCACCGGATCCGACAACCGCGCCTGCCCCGATGCCAATACGCCCAACCCGGTTCCGAACCGCGACACGCTCGGCTCGCGGAGCGACACGATCATGATCATGCGCGTCGATCCGTCGACCAGCCGGGCCGCCGTGTTGTCGTTCCCGCGTGACCTGTGGGTCAAGATCGACGGCTCGAACTCGAAGAGCCGGATCAACAGTGCGTACGTGCTCAACGATCCGCAGAAGATGATCAACACGATCTACGCCAACTTCGGTGTCCCGATCCAACATTCGATCCAGGTGGACTTCTGTGCCTTCAAATCACTCGTCGACGCCGTCGGCGGTGTGTCCGTCTACTTCAAATACCCCGCGCAGGACACCCACACCGGGCTGAACGTCGACGTCACCGAAGGGTGCTACATGTTCAACGGCGACGCTGCGCTCGCCTATGTCCGCAGCCGCCACTATCAGTACCTCGACCCGAAGACCGGCACCTTCATCGAGGACCCGGCCAGTGACTACGGCCGGATCTCACGTCAACAGGACTTCCTCCGCCGAGCGGTTGCCAAGATCCTGTCGAAGGGCTTCGACCTGTCGCTGGCGCGAAGTCTGATCGACGTCGCCAAGAACTACGTCGTCGTCGACGCCGACCTCACCGTCGAGAAGGAACTCCAATTCGCGGGCGTCCTGAAGAGTCTCGACCCACAGGCGATCCAGACGTATCAGATCGAGGGCGTCGGCCAGGTCATCGGTGGCGCAGCGGTGATCATTCCGAAACTCACCGGCGACAACATGAAGTCGATACTGGCCATCTTCAGGGGCCAGGCGCAGTTGGCCACCGCTCCCGTGCAGGTCTTCGAGTCGACGACGACGAGCGTGGAGCAGACCACGACGACGGCTGCTCCGAGCACCACGATGTCGGCGCCGAGCACCACGATCCACACCGGCACGACCATCGCCGGCAAGACGGGGACCACGACCAAGCCGGCGACCACCACCACGACCAGTACCACGACCACGACGATCGCCCCGACGACCACCACATCGTCGCTCCCACTGACAAGCGCGACCGAGAACCCGCGGGGCATCGTGCCCCCGAACGACAAAACCTGCCCGTGAGCTGAAGGTCCGCCCGGTCGGCCTGAGTTCGCCGGGCCCGCTGGGCAAACCCGTCGCGACCCCGTCCCGAGCAGGGATGCCAGGACGCGCACGACCTCGGACAGTAGCGTCGCTCGGGCATGTCGAAGCGAAACTCTTCCCGACGGCACTCCCTCCCCCAGAAATTCGTGTTGGTAGTGAACTGTCTCCTGGTCCTCGGATGTTTCGTGGGCGCAGCCGTGCTGCTGGTCGGCCAGCGGTTCGTCGGCCAGCAGCAGAAGGTTCAACTCGTCACCAATCTGGCGACCGCTTCACAGGCGTCCCTCGGTCCGGCGGAGACCTTCCCGGTCGCCGATCCACTGGCCCAGAACTTCCTGATCACCGGCGCCGACAACAACTCGTGCGTCGATCCCAACTCGCCCTACGCAGCCGCGTTCGGTGACCGCAGTTCGGCCGGTGAGCGCAGCGACACGATCATGATCATGCGTGTCGACCCGGCGACCAAGCAGGCTGCTGTGCTCTCGTTCCCACGCGACCTGTGGCTCAAGATCGCCGGACACGACGGTCAGAACCGGATCAACTCGGCCTATGTCAAGAATGATCCGTCGACGTTGATCAACACCCTTTTCCAGAACTTCGGGATCGGCGTCGACCATTTCATCCAAGTCGACTTCTGTGCTTTCAAGACGTTGGTCGATGCACTGCAGGGCGTACCGGTGCCCTTCGAACTGGCTGCGCGCGATACGCACACCGGTCTGTACATCGCCCAGCCCGGTTGCGTGACGATGTCCGGCGATGAAGCGCTCGCCTATGTCCGCGCGCGGCACTATCAGACGTACAGCGAGACCACCGGTCGATGGACCGAGGACCCGCTCTCCGATCTCGGGCGTATCTCACGGCAGCAGGACTTCCTGCGGCGGATCGTCGCCAAGGCACTCAACACGGGTGTGTACACCCCCGCAGTCGCGCGCGGCCTGATCAGCACTGCTCAGAAGTACGTCGTGACCGACACCAACCTGACTCCCGAGAAGATGCTCGAATTCGCCGGCGTCGTGCAGCGCGTGAACCCGAGCAACCTGCACTCGTACCAGATCGAGGTCAAGCCAGCCGTGCGAAGCGGCAACGACGTGTTGATCCCGATCCTCGACTCAGCAAACATGAAAGCCATCCTCAGCCTGTTCCAGGGCAAGTCCCCACTCGTCGGAGCGCCCGATACCGGCGCGATGGCTGTCGACACCACACCGGTTGCGGCGCCAGACGTGGGCACGACCGTTCCCGCGCCGCAGGGCGCGGTCGCGACAGCAGATGCTGGGGCGGCGGCGGCAACCACCGTCCTGCCGACAGTGTCGGCGCCCGTGGATGCCGGCCCCGTCGCGACGGACAACGGTCAGGGTGTGGTGCCGCCCGCCGATTACGCCTGCTGAACCCGCGTCGATGCGCGCTACGGCCAGCGGCGCGTGAGCACGATGCCGGGCACATAGGCGAGGCGCGCCGCCTCGCTCTCGCCTCGCGTCTCGTCGATGTGCAGCGTGACATCGAGGAACGCCCAGATCACGCGCAGTTGGATGAGCAAGCCTTCTCGCCAAGGACGGAGGTGTTCACCGAACATGTCGGGCGTCATCATTGCGACATAGGCGGCGACCATCGGCGGCAGGTCGGGAATTCGGGCCGCCAGCTCGAGATAGAGGCCCATGTCGCTGGACGCATGGTGTGCGGCGCGCAACAGGTCGAGCCGCCAGACAGTCGGACCAGGGATCAACGCCCACGGTCGGTCGCCGTCGGTTGCCGGCGGTGCGGTCGTGTCGAATTCGCTGAGGATCAACAGCGTCGGGGTGTGGATCCTCGCTAGAGCGGCATCGCTCATCGTTCGCGTGTACGGCTGGATGCCGATGACGGCCCCGATCCGGTCGTCGGGTGGGACACCGCGGACCCCGGCGGCAGAGGCGAGTGCCGTGTACGCGCCGTACGAGTGGCCGATCGACGCGATCTTGCTGTGATCGATCGTTCGCAGGACGTCCGCGATCGCGGCTGCCCCCGGTTGTGACTCGGGGTCGAGCAGGCAGTCGATCAGGAACCCGGAATCGCCGACCCGGTTGACCTCGTTGGTCCGGTCATCGGCGAACGTACCGCCGAGCCAGTCGGTCATCACGTCGCCGACATGATCGGGCGCCGCGACGATCGCCCCGCGCGCGGCCAGCGCTTCGCACAGCAGGGCGTAGGCGAAGCGCATCCCGGTGCGGCCGTGCGACAGGATGATCAGGGGATACGAACCGGGCGCGACCGCAGCGTCGTCGTGGGCGTTGGCGGACTCGAACCGGACTCCGGGGATCGGTTCGTACCATGTCAACGGTGGCGACCCGGCAGCTGCGGCAGCGTGCTCGGTGGCTGGATACCAGACGTCGACGATCAGCGTGCGACCGTCGCGGGCGCCGTCCGACACGGCGATCGTGCGCCGACCGACGGGACCTTCAGCGGGCTCGATGGGCGGGATGGCGGAGAGCGGCGTCATGCTGGCCGAGCCTATGAGCGAACTCGGTCGCCGGGCTGTCACGATCTCGAGCGCGAAGACTGCGCACGCGGCGTCTGCGGGCGCCGGGAGGCTGGGACCCGTCCGACGCTACGCTGAGCCACCATGCAGGGTCGAGGTCGTCGGTTACTTCTCATCGCCGCGGGTGCGGTCGCGGTCTGGTTCCTCGTCGTCCTGTTCGGTTGGGCGATTCGTCCACAGCACGACGCGATTCCGGTCGGCGTCGATTTCGACGCCATTCCGCAGCGACTGATCTCCCAGAAGATCAAGTGCAACACGCTGTTCTCCGGCACGGCCCACGACGGACCGCTTCCCACCCTTCGCATTCTGACCAACACGAAGGCCTTTGGATTTCAGCAGCTCAAGTATCAGCGCGATGCCTGCACGCTCGTCCAACGCGATGCTCGAATCGTGTTCGGTCTCGACACCCTCGGTGCGATCGTCGGTGTCGGTGGCCTGGTCTATTTCGCGATCCGCAAGGAACGTGAACCAGCCGGATCGCATCGTGACCCGGAACCGAGCTACGCCTGAGACGCGCCGTTCGAGCTCTCTCCGTGCCCGTTCGAGTTCTGGCCAGTCGAGTTCGGGCCGTTCGAGTTCGGGCCGTTCGAGTGCTGGGCGTTGAGCAACCCGAGCGGCTGACCGTCGACTTCGACGACGAATCCCTTCCCCCGGGCTGAACGCACGGCCACCCCGAGCCGCTCGAGGTGACCGCGCAGCCGGAACACGAGGTTGTCGAGCGATCGTGCGCTCGGAACACCCTCCGGCCAGACGGCGTGCTCGAGTCGTTCACGGCTGATCACCCCTGGCACGGCCAGCAACTGCTCCAACAGGGCAGCCTCCAGTTCGCTCAACACGGCCGCCGCACCGCCGCGATGGACGATCCGGTTCGTATCCAAGACCAATTGCTCGGATGCGAGATGAGCGACCCACCGGCTGAGCCGCTGGGCGCGATGGATCAGGTCGCGCTCGTCGGCCGGCACGCGGATCCAGTCCTCGTTGACACCGACCACCTCGGGCGGGTCGGCATCTGCTGCGACCAGGAGCAGTCGAGCGACGCCGGCACGAGCCAGATTCGTCCGGAGCGCCTCGTCACGCGGCCATTGCACCAGTTCCACATGTACGCCGGGAAGGTCGGCCGCGAGTGATTCCGGATTGGACACCCGCGGGACAGTAACCGGGCTTGATTTCCAGGAAGGTGGCGACTCTGTGAACGGGCTGTTAACCGCTCGGCGTCATCAGCAGGGACACGCTCTGCGTGTCATCCGGTACCGGTGCGCTCAAGCATCGTGGTCCGCATACCTGTTCTTCGGTCGTCACGACTGCGACAGGCGGACCTCGACGGCGTAACGCGGAGAGTCGGTCGAGCATCGCCGTCAGACTCGGGTCGGGGTCGACGAAACCGGCGAAGCCGATCAAGTCACTCTGTGGAATGGTGATCAGATGAACAGCCGCCGGATAGCCAGCGGTTTGGAAGGCACTCGTCAGGTCGGACGTCAACTGTCGTTCCTCGGTTCGCTCGGCCGCACTCAGTGGATCGCTCAAGGCGAGCACCTGCTGCCCCTCCTGGGGGCCGTAGAACGGCACGACGACCGTCACACCGGGATATGTGCTGGCTGCAGGGTCGACCATCGCCCGACCGA
>JAYTRT010000239.1:0-1916 GCA_043746045.1 Actinomycetota bacterium
GATGTCACCATCGTCGATCCCGGGCAGCCGCTCCAGGCCGAGTACCTGTACTGGGTTGGTTGCGCCGGTTCGTTCGACGACAAGAACAAGAAGGTCACGCAGAGCATGGCCAAGCTGCTCAAGCGGGCCGGGATCAGCGTCGCCATCCTCGGACCGTCCGAGATGTGCACCGGCGACTCCGCTCGGCGCAGCGGTAACGAGTACCTCTTCCAGATGCTGGCGATGCCGAACATCGAGATGCTCGACGGCATGGGTGTGAAGAAGATCATCACCCAGTGTCCGCACTGCTTCAACACGCTGAAGAACGAGTACCCGCAGCTCGGTGGCAACTACGAACTGGTCCACCACACCCAGCTCTTGGAATCACTGATCGAGAGCGGCCAGCTCGATGTCAGCGAAGCAACGCTCGAGGAGCGGATCACCTACCACGACAGCTGCTATCTCGGTCGCCACAACGACGTCTATCTCGCCCCCCGCAAGGTCGTCGCCTCGATCAAGGGCATCGAGGTCGTCGAGATGACCCGCAACGGCACCAAGGGCATGTGCTGCGGCGCCGGTGGCGCGCGGATGTGGATGGAAGAGACTGTCGGCACCAAGGTCAACGACGAGCGTGCCCTCGAGGCAATCTCCACCGGCGCCTCACGCGTCGCGACGGCCTGCCCGTTCTGCTACATCATGCTGGACGACGGCGTGAAGGCTGCCGGCAAGGAAGAGACCGACGTCAAGGTCGCCGACATCGCCATCCACCTGCTCGACGCGATCGAGAACGGCGAGCGTCTGCGGGCGCTGGAACTGGCCGAAACTCCACTGCAGATCCCTGTCGCCGGCGACTGACGCCCGAGTCGGTCCGGGTTCGAGCTGTCTGCGTCCGATCTCATCTGCGCTCTGCGCGAGGACAGTGACGAACGTTTCGAAATGTGCTCGCGCAGACGACAGGACCCCGGCTCTGCGCGAGGACAGTGACGAACGTTTCGAAATGTGCTCGCGCAGATGCTGCGCTCGTCAGCGTTCGGACGTGAAGTTCTCGAAATAGCGGCTGGGCGTCGGGCCTCGCTGGCCCTGGTATTTGCTCCCGCGTGCTCCGCTGCCATAGGGCTTCTCGGCCGCCGTGGTCATCTGGACGAAGCTGACCTGACCGATCTTCATACCCGGGTAGATCGTGATCGGGAGGCTGGCGACGTTGCTGAGCTCGAGGGTGATGTGGCCGTCGAACCCCGCGTCGATGAATCCAGCGGTGGAATGGATCAGCAGTCCGAGCCGGCCGAGCGACGACTTGCCCTCGATGCGCGCGACCAGATCGTCCGGCACGGCGATCCGCTCGAGCGTCGAACCGAGCACGAACTCGCCAGGGTGCAACATGAACACGCCGTCGACGTCGATCGAAACCAACTCGGTCAGGTCTTCCAGATCTTGCTTGACATCGATGATGCCAGCGGTGTGGTTGCGGAAGACCCGGAACAGGTTGCCGACCTTGACGTCGATCGATGACGGCTGGATGCACATCTCGTCGAGTGGCTCGATGACGATGCGCCCAGCGGCGATCTGCTCACGCAGGGTTCGGTCGGAAAGGATCACCCGGTCACACTAGTTGTGATCGCCAGGAGGCCCCAGGAAGAACTGGGCTCGAGCCGAACTCTCGTGCAGACACTCGTCGCTACTCTGGCGTGGAGGAACAACCTCTGTTAGGGTTCGGTCATTCACTCGGCGTGAAAGGTGAATGATGCGGCGAATTCATGTACTTCTCGGCGCGGCCGCGCTTGCGGTCGTGACATTGACCAATCCTGGGTTCGCTCATGCGTACCCCGTAGCTCCGACAATCAGTTTGAGTCTGCACAGCGTGACCCCGGGTGAGAGCATCACCTTGACGGTCCACAGCTTCTGTGGCCCGACCGTGCATGTCGACATCTCGGGTCCAG
>JAYTRT010000240.1:0-6177 GCA_043746045.1 Actinomycetota bacterium
TCGCTGTCCGCCGGATACGGCGCCGTGCAGGTCCTGCACGGGCTCGGCCTGACCGTCAACGAGGGTGAAGTCGCCGTGATCCTCGGCGCCAACGGAGCCGGGAAGACGACGACGATGCGAGCCATCTCCGGCATGATCGGCCGCAAGGGCACGATCAATTTCGAGGGGCACGACATCACCCGCACTCCTCCGAACGAGATCGTCCGGATGGGCATCGCCCAGGTGCCGCAGGGGCGCGGCACGTTCACCGATCTCTCCGTCGCCGACAACCTGCGCGCCGGCGCGTACACCCGCAAAGCGGCGGTCGGCGACGTCGACAAGGACATCGCCGAGTGGTACGACGTCTTCCCCCGCCTCCAGGAACGTCGCGACCAGAAAGCGGGCAGCCTGTCCGGTGGCGAGCAGCAGATGTTGGCGATCGCCCGGGCGTTGATGAGCAAACCGAAACTGCTGCTGTGCGACGAGCCGAGCCTCGGCCTGGCGCCGATCATCACCCAGGAACTGTTCGCGATCCTCGGCCGGCTGAACACCGAACGTGGATTGTCGATCCTGGTCGTCGAGCAGAACGCGAACCTCGCCCTGAAGATCGCCCAGAGCGTCTTCGTCTTGGAGACCGGGTCGATCGTGGCCTCCGGAACCGCCGAGGAGATCGCCGCCAACGACTCCGTCCGCAAGGCCTATCTCGGGTACTGACCAGGAGCAATCATGGGCCACCTCCTCCAATATGTTCTCAATGGGCTGTCCAGGGGATCGATTTATTCACTGATCGCCCTCGGCCTCGTCGTCATCTACCGCGGTACCGGTCATCTCAACTTCGCACAGGGCGAGATGGCGCTGTTCGCCACGTTCGGCGCATGGTGGATCAGTGACCACGGTGTCCCCCTCTGGATCTCCATCGCGCTCGCGGCGGGGGTTGCCTTCGTCGGTGGTGGTGTCATCGAATTCGCCCTGATCAGGCCGGCCGGCAAGAAATCGCCGTTCGCCGTGGTCGTCGTCGCGATCGGCCTGTTCCAAGCGCTCAATTCGTTGTCCGGCCTGCTGTTCGAGGGCGCCGGCACGGGCATTCCGTTCGGCACCCTGTTCCCGAACAAGCCGAAGGACTTCTTCCGGTTGCCCGGCAACGCGATCTGGCGGTACGAGAACGTCGGCGTGCTGTTCAGCGTGTTGGTCGTCACCGGCATCCTGTTCGCGATCTTCCAGAAGACCAAGATCGGACTGGCGATGCGGATGGTCGCCAACAACCCGGATTCGGCCAAGCTGTCCGGCGTCTCGACCAACAAGATCCTGATGCTGAGCTGGGGTATCTCGGCTGCGATCGGTGCCTTCGGAGGCGCGCTCGTCGGCGGGATCGACACCAACATCAACCTGGGCACGATGTTCAGCGTGTTCCTGCTGGCGTCGGCGGCGGCCACGCTCGGCGGACTCGACAGCCCACTCGGCGCCGTCGTCGGCGGCCTCTCGCTCGGCGTGGTCGAGAGCCTGGTGTCCAACTACCCGAAGAACTGGTGGGCGAGCGGATACATCGGTGCCGACACCGCGATCGCCGTGGCGTTCGTCATCATCCTGGTGGTCCTCCTGATCAAACCATCCGGCCTGTTCGGCAGCTCACGAGTGGAACGGGTATGACCATGGCGACGCCAACCCCAGGCAATCCGACCGAGAGCGATCAGACGCCCGACACCGTCGCCAGCCGATCGCTCCCGATCGCGAGCAGATCCATACCGATCGCGATCCGGGAGTCGAGCCCGATCCACTGGGCGGTCCGCACGTCTGGCGTGGTGATCCTCGCCCTGATCGCGCTGTACGTCGCGGGACATGCTCAACCGTCCACACTCGGCAGCGTGACCGAGGCCTGCACCCTCGCCATCGCCGCTGTGTCGCTCAACCTCCTGCTCGGGTACAACGGTCAGATCTCCATCGGTCACTCAGCCTTCGCCGGACTCGCCGCGTTCACCGCGGGGTACACCGTCAACGCGTGGAAGATGAATCCGTACGAAGCGTTGCTGCTGGGGATGGTGCTCTGCTTCCTGCTCGGCCTTGCACTCGGGCTGCCAGCACTTCGGTTGAAGGGCCCTTACCTGGCGTTGGTCACACTGGCGGTCGCATTCGTGTGGCCGACGGTCGCAGCCAAGTTCCTCGACAAGAAGGTCAAGAAAAGTTCGCTGACCGGCACCAAGTTGAAGCCCCCGACGTGGACAGGGCTGACCAACACACGCGCGGACAGCGCGTTGTATCTGTACTGGCTCGCGATCGTCGTCCTCGTTCTCGCGTACATCGTCGTTCGCAACTTGCGCAAGAGCCGGATCGGCCGATCGCTCGTCGCCGTTCGTGACAACGAAACAGCAGCCGCGGTGATGGGTGTCAATCTGAAGTTCACCAAGACCGTCACCTTCGGCGTCTCAGCCGCCATCGCGGGCGCTTCGGGCTGGTTGACCGCTGCACGCTTGACCACGCTCGACAAGAGCTCGTTCACGATCCTGACGGCGATCACCTATCTGCTCGCCCTGTTCCTCGGTGGCGCGGCGACATCGACCGGGCCGATCGTCGGGGCGTTCGTCTACTTCTTCGTCAACGACTACCTCAAGAACCATGCGCCGGGCTGGCACTGGCTGCCCGGTCCGCTGAGCAAGGGTCCGGTCGCACCATTCCTGTTGGGCGTCCTCGTCATCGCCTTCGTCTTCGTCGCGCCGTTCGGGTTGGTGGGATTCATCAAGGACCAAGTGCGTAGAATATTCGTCATCGCGCCGCGCCCACTTCGCCAGGCCGGGGCGTCTGTCGATCTCGTTCCGGATTCCACCGAAGCGGGGGCGGGCGAACAGACACAGATCGAAAACTCAAAGGGGAGCACACCATGATTCGAAAGCGTTACCACCTGGCTGCGTTCGCAGTGGTCGGAACACTCGTGATCGCGAGTTGCGGCAGCAGCAGCACGTCGTCAGCGAGCACGACGAAGCCGACGACCGCCGCCTCGGCCACGACGGCTTCGTCCGCTGCCTCGACAACCGTCAAGCCGACGGGTTCGAGCGCCGTCGACACCACCACCGGGGCATCGGTCAAGCCGACCGACTCCAGCGCGGTCAGCACCGGTTCGAGCACGGTCGACACCAAGTCGGGTTCCACCACGCCGAGCAGCACCGGGGCCGGATCGACGACCCCGAGTAGTGGCGCACCGGCAAAGGCGTGGACCGTCGACACGAGCAAATGCCCGGACCCAGCCGCCGCCGAGGCGCCGATCACCGGAACTCTGACAATCGGTTCGGTCCAGCCGCTGTCGGGAACCCCAGCGGTCGCTTTCGCTCCGGTCACCGACGGTTTCAAGCTGTATCTCGACTACGCCAACAAGAACAAGTTGCTCGACGGGATCACGCTCGCCGCCAACATCAAGGACGACCAGTACGACGCCACCCAGACACCCGGCGCCGTCAGCTCGCTGATCGACTCGAAGGTCAACATCTTCTCGGGCATCATCGGCACCGGCGACAACCAGGCTGTGGTCGACACCCTCAACCAAGAGTGCATCCCGCAGCTGCTGAACCTGACCGGCGCACCGGAGTGGGGCAATGTCGCCAAGTACCCGTGGACGACGGGCGCCCTCGTGCCGTACGACGTCGAGGCCCGGATCTATGCGACCGCACTGAAGGGCATCATCGGCGCCGGTGGAACGGTCGGACTGTTCACGGTGAACAACGACTTCGGCAAGACCTTCGCTGATGCGTTCAAGAAGGCCGCAACCGCCAACGGTCTGAAGGTCGTCGTCGAGCAGACCATCGAAGAGCCGGATCAGGCACCCCCGACCAACCAGGTCGGTGCGATTGCCGCCGCCAAGCCCGACGCCGTGATGACCGTCCCGCTCGGCCTTCAGTGCCCGATCTTCCTGAAAGAACTGGTCAACGCCAAGGCTGCTACCAGCGGCTGGGATCCGAAGGTGTTCCTGACCAACACGTGTGCATCACATCTGTTGATCACGCTTCTCGCCGCCGGCGCTGGAGACAAGGTCTACACGTCGACGAACATCCTCGATCCGGCCGACCCCGCCAATGCCGCCAATCCGGGCGTCAAGGCGTTCACCGATGCCTATGCGGCAGCTGGACTGAAGGGCGACGTCGGTACCACCGCTGTTGGCTGGTCGGTCGCCGAAGACACCGTGTCGATCCTCGTCAAAGCCCAGAAGGCTGGCGCGCTGAGCCGGAAGTCGATCATCGAGGCGGCCCGCAACTCGACGTTCACCCCGTCACTGGGTATCCCCGGGGCGCAGTACAAGATGAACGGTGAGACCGACGGCTTCTCGTTCCAGACGCTGCAGGTCGAGCAGTGGAACGAGGCCACGAAGAGCTTCACCAACATCGGCACACCGGACTCGTCGTCGGAGAGCTGATCTCCGCGCCCTGTAGCTGAGATCTGGGCAACTCCGATCTGGGCAACTCCGATCTGGGCAACTGAGGTCTGGACAACTGAGATGTGGCGACGGTGCCGGCTCTTCCTCGAGGAGCCGGCACTGTGCTGTTCAGCGATGCGGGTGAGGGTGCGGCTGATCGTCGGGCCGCTGGGAACATGCCTTGCACAGACCCAGCAACGCCGAATGGTGGGCGTCGACCGTGAAGCCGTGACTCTCGCGCGCGACCCGGGCCACATCGTCGAACACTGCATCCGCCAGATCGAGGACGATGCCGCAGCCGTTGCAGACCAGATGGGCGTGGCCGTGTTCACGAAGGTGATAGAACGCCGGACCATTTCCCGAATGGACGTGTTCGATGATGCCCAACTCACCGAGCCGCTGGATGACCCGGTAGATAGTGGAGGGGGAAACGCCCACGACGCGACGCTCGACCTCGACGATCAGATCGTCGGCGGTGAGGTGGTCATCGCTGGAGGCGAGAATCGAGACGACGATGCGCGTCGGCACCGTCAGCCGTCCGCCTGCGGCCCGAACGGTGGCATGGATGCGCATCTCGTGACTGCGAGATTGATCGCTCGTGATGCTGGCCGGCATGGCCTGAACTCTAATGGGGTCAGTCAGCTGGAGTGAGAGGCCGGTTCGGAGCCGCCGGTCGGTGATCAGCGCTCCCCGGCCGAATGCGGGTCGGAGCGCCGAGTCACGGAGCGGATTGTCGGCGGCCGACGAGTTTGGGCAGCGCCCCTCGCCGGGTACCGACGAGCATGCCCAACGAATCCACAGACTTCGGCACGGCCCATGCCGACCGACCACCCACGGCCAGCGAGGAAGTGGCGGCCGAGCGTGCCGCTGAGACGGTGAACCTCGACGAAGTCGCCGAGCACTACACCGAGATGATGGAGAAAGGCGCCGAGGTCAAGGGCGAGGGACAGGTCGAGCCCGATCCCGAGTAGGCGCCCGCCCACTGCCGGGCCACACTGCCGGGCCACACTGTCAGGCCCCACTGTCAGGAAACGTCTTCGTTCCGTCAGCGGGCGGGACGACGCAACGGTGCTAGTACAGGGTGGATGTGGTCGATGCTGCGCACCAACCGGGACATCCGATCGTTGTTCATCGCCCAAGTCATCTCCTACGCCGGCGACTGGTTCGCCTACGTGGCATTCGTCGGGCTGGTTCAGGACTTCACCGATCTGCCGCTGTTGGTCACGATGGTCTATGTCGCCCAGTCGCTTCCGGCGTTCTTCATGTCAGCGTTGGCCGGACCGGCGGCTGACCGGTTCGATCGTCGGACGATCCTGCTCGCCGTCTCATTGATCCAGGCCGTCGCTGCGGCAGGACTGCTGCTCGTTGGGTCGCGGGGTTCGCTCTGGCTCGGCTTCGTCTGTCTGTGCGTGATCTCGGCGCTCGGCTCGTTCGTCGGGCCGGCGGCGCAAGCGGGCATGCCCAACCTGACCAGCAGCCCGGAGGAGTTGAAGCAGGCGAGCCTGTTGTTCGGCTCGCTGTGGGGCGCGATGCTGGCCGTCGGCGCAGCGCTCGGGGGGATCGTGGCCACCGTCTTCGGACGCAACGCTGCATTCATCGCCAATGCCGCGTCGTTCGTCGTGGCGGCGTGCTTCGTGATGCTGATCCGCAACCCGATGCAGGAGCAACGTCGACCGGGGACGGTGATGTCGACGCGAATGCGTCCGATCGTCGACATGAGAGAAGCGTTGGGGTACGCCCGTCGCGATCACGCGTTGCTGGCGTTGCTGTCGTCGAAGGCGACGTTCTCGATGGGCGCAGGA
>JAYTRT010000241.1:0-6173 GCA_043746045.1 Actinomycetota bacterium
GGAATCGGTCCGGCCACGCGAGAGCAGACGTTGGAGACGATCCGCCTCCTCGGCGAGCACGTGATCCCGAAGATCGACACCGACCCGGTGCATCGCACGACGCGCATGCGCCAGGCCGCGGTTGCCGCCGCTGTCGGATGAACTTCTCCTTCGGTCCCGAGTTCGAGGCGTTGGCCGAACAGGTCACCAACTGGGGCCGGTGGGGTGATGACGACGAGATCGGGACGATCAACCTGATCACGTCCGAAGCGATCCGGCGCGGCGCCGCATGCGCCAAGACCGGGCGCAGTTTCTCACTGGCGCTTCCGCTGTCCGAGGCCGAGGGGATCCAGGCCGGTTTCATCCCGGGCCGGGTCAATCCACTCCGCGCCATGACGCAGCTCAACGTGCCGATGACGGGTGACCCGACCGGACCGTGTGTCAACGACGATGTCGTGACGATGGGACTGCAGTGCGCGACGCACTGGGACGGTCTCGGTCATGTCAGCTATCAGGGCCAGATCTACAACGGCTATCCGGCGGCGGGGATCACGTGCTTCGGTGCGTCGCAATGCGGCATCCACAAGGTGCGGTCGATCGTCAGCCGCGGCGTGCTGCTCGACGTGGCCGCAGTCAAGGGTGTCGACCGGCTGGAAGGCGGATACGCGATCACGGGTGACGATCTCTCTGCGGCAGCCGAACTCGGTCGCGTCGATGTCCAACCGGGCGACGTGGTGCTCGTTCACACCGGTCACATCCGACTCCTGCCGGACAGGTTCGCGTACGGCGTCCCGTCGCCGGGACCGTCGATCCACAGCGTGCGCTGGTTTCGCGACCACGACGTCGCGGCCGTCGCCACCGACAACCTCACGTTCGAGGCGTGGCCGTGCCTGCCAGAAGGAGCGTTGTTGCCGGTGCACATCCTGCACCTCACGTACATGGGGATGATGCAGGGCCAGAACTGGAACATGGAGGAGCTGGCTGCCGACTGTGCGGCCGACGGCGTGTACGAGTTCCTGCTGGAGGCGTCGCCGCAACCGTTCACCGGTGCGGTTGGCTCACCGGTCAACCCGGTCGCGACGAAGTAGGTCGCGGCCGGTCGGCCGCTCACTCGAACGGACGATTCGACCGGACACTCACGAGCCACTCAACTCAGCGCCGACACGATGCTCTGCAGCGCGACGAAGGCGGCGAGCGCAGCGACAGCGACCGTGCAGATCGTGGCCAGGGCACGGAACTTCTTGCCGTTGACGTTGTCGCCCATCAGTGTTCGGCGGTTGGCCAGGATGAGGATGAACGTCAGCAGGACCGGACTGATCAGCCCGTTGAGGAACTGCATGTTGATCAGCAGGTCGATCAGGTTGCCGGGGGCCAGCGCGATGGCGGCACCGATCACCAGTTGGACCGTGAACAGGCCGAGGAACGCCTTCGCGTCACGGAACGTGCGCGACACACTGCGCTCGACGCCGATTGCTTCGGCCAACGCATATGACGTCGCCAGAGGAACGACAGCGGCGGCGAGCAGCGAGGCGCCGAGCAGTCCGATCGCGAACAGGGTCTTGGCCGCCGAGCCGGCGACAGGCTCGAGCGCTTGGGCCGCCTGCGCCGCGGAACGCAACACGCCGGTCCCACCGATCGTCGCCGCGGTTGCGATGATGATCGCCATGCTGATCACGTTGGCGAAGATCGAGCCGGTGATCGAGTCGATCCTGATGTTGCGCAGGTCCGACGGACGGGCCCCGCGTTCGACGACTGCCGCCGTCTGATAGAGCTGCATGTACGGCGTGATCGTCGTACCGATCAGTGCCACGACCAGGAACAAGAAGCTGCGGCTCGCCAGCAGATGCGGCAACGCGGTGTTCGACGCCACCGTGCCCCAGTGCGGATGTCCGAGGATCGCCGAGATGGGATACGCGAGGAAGACCAGCGACAGCAGGATGAACACGCGCTCCGCGTAGCGGTACGAACCGAAGATGACCACGGCCCAGATCGCAATTGCGGCGGTGGGCACGGCGATGTAGCGCGAGACGCCGAGGAGTTCCATCGCCGCACCGATTCCGGCGAACTCGGACACGACCAGACCAAGGTTGGCGACGAGGAGGCAGACCACAGAAAACGTGGCAACGCGCAGCGAGAACTGTTCGCGGATCAACGAGACGAGACCGTTGCCGGTTGTGGCGCCGATCCGGGCGGACATCTCTTGGACGACGACGAGCGCGATGGTGACCAGCACCATGATGAACAGGGTCCGGTACGCGTACTGGGCGCCGGCCGACGCGTACGAGAGGATGCCCCCGGCGTCGTTGCCGGCGTTGGCTGCGATCAGGCCAGGTCCGAGGACCGCAACCACGGCCAGCGGCCGCCGCAGCTGGCGTCGCACCCCGGCGCGGAGATGGGACGCCGAGAAGTTCACTGCTCGCCCACATCTCGGTGGAGTCGGCCGCGGCCGGGCGCGAGCGCATCGAGCACGTCGTCGGCCAGGATCCGACCGAGCGGTCGACCTTGGCCGTCGGCGACCACGATCGAGCCACGTCGGTTGGACAGGGTCGCATCGACGATCTCGTCGAGCGTTGCATCGACTTCGACGACGATCGGCCACGGAGGGCCGACGAGACTGCCCATCGCAGCGTCCCGTTCGGCGACGAGCAACTCGAACAGCGAAACGTCGTCCAGCAGACGGCCGTCGGCATCGACGATCAGAACGCCGTCGATGTCCGATCGGTGGTCGCCGTATTGGGGAAGTCGTGCGGCCACTTCGGCCACCGTCTCGGTCTCGGTGGCAAAGATCACCACGGTCGTCATGATGCCGCCGGCAGTGTCACGGGAATATCCGAGAAGGGTGCGGATCGCAGCGCCCGCGGCCGCCGGGAGTTGATCGACGATCACGTCTCGACGTTCGTCGTCGACTTCGCGTAGCGTTTCGGCTGCTTCGTCCGGCTCCATTTCGGCGATGATCGTTGCAGCGCGTTGCGGATCCAGGTTGCGGATCACCTCGTCGCGCTGCTGCTCGTCCATCTCTTCCAGCGCATCAGCGGCGAGGTCGGCATCCAACGCTCCGACCAGGTGATCGCGCTGTGGTCGCCCGACCTGCTCCAACAGGTCGGCCAGATCACCCGGTCGGAGGCGACGGAGCTCGCGGTTCCGGCGATCGATCTGCACGGCGCCGTGATGGCCGAGTGGTTCGATGTCGGCCCAGTCGATCACCCGCTCGGGCGTCGCCCGCGTCCGGAAACGCGCCGGGCCGAGTCGTCGCAGCAGGGTGCCGACCCCGACCTCCACACCAACGAGCCGCACCGGCCCGGCGACACCGGACAGATAAAGGTCGGAGGCGCGCACGACCTGCACGCCGTCGATGTCCACCAATTGATGGTCGACGACGTCGCCCATCAGGAGTACCTCGCCGTCGCGCCGCTGGTAGTCGCGCACGTCGAGCTGCGGAGACGACAGGGTCACCTGCGTTCGAGTCAGTTGCTCGATGTGGGCGACGGGAACGAACACGCGCCGTCGACCGACGCGCGCCACCAGTCCCGAGACGGCAGGATACGAACGGTCCGTGCCGCGCACGATGATGTCGACGACGCGTCCGACATCGCGACCATCGGGCAGGAGCACCGGTCGGCCGATCAGACCGGCGACCGAGACCAATTGTTCACGGACGCGCCGGTTGTGGGTGACACGGGCCGTGCGCGCCCGCACGGGGTAGAGCAACTTCGACGGACGAGCCATCGGGACCTCCTACGAACAACAACGAGCAATGACGACGAGCGGGGACGGATCTGACGGGGGCGTCACCGTTGGCGCGTCTCTCAGCTGAGGTGCCGGATCCGATGTGCGAACGGTGACGAGATCGAGTGACTACTCGGAGGTTCGTTTTTCATCTCGCTCACCTCCCCCGCACGTGCTGTCGACCCGTTGGTCGCCCCGCATCATACTCGTCTCAGGAGTACTCGTCTCAGTACACGGTGTCCGTTTCGGGTTCGAGAATCAGGTCCGTGATCGTGTTTCGCCGAACCGTCTGCCAGCGACGGCAGCCGGCGTGATGGAACCAACGCTCGGTGGTGATGCCGGCAACGTTGTCGAACATCCAGATCGCGTCGATGTCACGATCATCGGCGTCGGTGATGCGGTCCGGGACAGTCGGGAACTCGCCCCCGAAGGCGAACTCGTCGATCGGTCGGCGGCCGCAGTTGGGACATGTCAACCACAACATCAGCGGGTTCCCGTGCTTCCCTGATCAGCCAGTGCATGGTCACGGGCGAAGCGGTCGAGGCTGAACGGTCGGAGCAATTCCGGCGTCGTTCCGGTCGCGATCATCTCGGCCATCAGCGACCCGCCGGCCGGGATTGCCTTGAACCCCCATGTGCCCCAACCGGTGGTGATCAGCAGGCCGTCTGCGCCAGTCTCTCCCATGATCGGTGAGAAGTCGGCCGACACGTCGCAGATGCCCGTCCATTGGCGCAGGATGCGGAGTTGTCTCAGGAACGGCAGCAGATGGCTGACCTTGCTGGAGCAGCTCTGCAGAAAGTTGAACGACGACTGCTTCGAGTAGCTCGGCTGCGGATCGAACTCGGCGCCGATCAGCATCTGCCCGCGAGCTGTCTGTGACACGTAGCAGAACAGTTCCGTGTCGCTGATGATCGGCCCGAAGCCCTGCGCGTACCCGTTGGTGACGAAGGCCTGCAGTGGATGCGTACGAACCGGGAGGCGGACGTCGGCGTAGTTGGCGATGGTCGTGACGTTGCCGCCGACCGCACTGAGCACCACACCCGCGGCGATGTTGCCGTTCGCGGTCTGCACACCGGTGACCCGGTCTCCGTCCTTCAGCAATCCGGTGACCTTGGTGTTCTGCAACACGTGGACACCCTCGCGCATCGCCCCCTGGGCGTAGGCCCAGACGACCCGGTCGTGACGGGCCGTCGCAGCGCCGGTGTGATGCGACGCACCGAGCACCGGGTACCGGCCGCCTCCCGACAGATCGAGCTGTGGACAGATCGTCTTGGCCTCGGTGGGCGTGACCATCACGGTCTCGGCCCCACAGGCGGTGTTCAACATGCACCGAGCCCGCTCGGCGCGCATCGCAGTCTCGGTGTGCGCGAGCCAAAGCAGACCCTTCGTGGCGTGCATGATCCAGCAGCCGGTCTCGTCCTCCAGGGTGCTGTAGAGCTCGAGGCTGCGCTGGTAGAAACGGACCGATTCCGGAATGCCGTAGTTGGCGCGGATGATGGTGGTGTTGCGGCCGGAGTTACCGGAACCGATGTAGCTCGACTCGACGACGGCGACATTCGTGATGCCGTGGCGCGTCGCCAGGTAGTAGGCCGTTGCCAGCCCGTGACCGCCGCCCCCGATGATGACCACGTCGTACGAACTCTTCGGCTCGTGCCAGGTCAGGTCGAGCAGTGTCTCGACGAACTCGTTCATCGCAGTCGCTCCCGGAGTTCGTCGACGTAGGGGGTGTTGGTCAGCAACAGCGCGACGTTGTCGCCACCGTCGGACGCAGTGGAGGTGCCGGTGAGAAAGAGCTTGGCGGGCACCGCGGCGATGAACCCTTGGGCGAGGGTCGGCCGATCGACCGGCAGCGGCCAATCGATGTGCTCGGCGACGTGTGCCAACTGTTCGGCGCTCAGCCATGCCCCCGAGATTCCTGCCTCGGCAGCGACGATCACGTGTTCACCACTGACACCGATGTTCTCGGTTGTCAACACGAAGACATCGTCGGGCGCGAACCGCATCGCCGAAGTTCCGGGCGGCCACGTGACCGCGTCGAGTGTGGTCGGGGACGCCACGATCCGCGTCCCGTGCAGCGTTTCGAAATGCAGGTCAGGCACGGGCACGTCGGCCCTCCGGGTCGTAGAAGGGCGGTTCGGCGACTGTCGCGACGCGTCCGTCGATGGTCACATGATCCGGCCACGGCTTGCGTTTCAGCCAACCGAGCATCACGCCGTGACCGAGCAGTGGCGAGGTCCAACTGGAGGAGACGTGTCCGGCGATGTACGGCTCACTACCCGCGACGTCGGAGGGATCGGTGACGGTGATCGGACTGCCCTCCATCGGAGCGTTCCCCTCGATCGTGAACCCGAACAACCGTCGCTCGTCCGGCATCGAGTTGGTGCGTGCCAACGCGGTCCTGCCGAGGAAGTCAGGCTTGCTCATCTTGACTGCCCAGTCCATGTTCAGTCGGCGCGGCGTGGAGTCCA
>JAYTRT010000242.1:0-1910 GCA_043746045.1 Actinomycetota bacterium
AACTCCCGCTCCCGCTCGGCACGATCGGCAACGACGCCGCCAATCCGATGTCGGCACTGATCCGCAGTGGACAATTCGTGCCGTTCACGCCCCCGTTCAACACCACCGGTCAGCCGGCGATCAGCCTGCCGTTGCACTGGACAGCAGCGGGGCTCCCGGTCGGCGTCCAGCTGGTGGCCGCATACGGCCGCGAGGATCTCCTCATCCGAGTCGCAGCCCAACTGGAAGCCGCGATCCCGTGGATTCACCGCATCCCGGCGATCTGACCCCGGCGATCTGACCCCGGCGACCTGACCCATCCGAACCCTCCGGAACACACAGTTTCAGCGGGCGGTCCAGCCGCCGTCCACCACAAGCGATTGCCCGGTGATGAAGGTGCTCGCGCTGCTGGCAAGGAGCAGGAGGGCACCATCCAGCTCGTGCGCACGGCCCATCCGTGGAATCGGTGAGTTCTGGGCGACGTACCGTTGCGAACCCTCGTCGCTCATCCCGACCGTCATCTCGCTCTCGAACCAACCGGGACACAGGGCGTTGACCCGGACGCCCTTGCGCCCGAGCTGCACACCGAGCTCGCGCGTCATGTTCACGATGGCCCCCTTCGAGGCGCAGTAGTTGGCCTGTTGGATCGGCGAGGACGCAACGAGGCCGAGCATCGACGCGTTGTTGACGATGCTGCCGTGACCCTGGGCGATCATCGGTACCGCAACCAGTTTGCTGAGATGCCACACCGCAGTCACGTTGATCTCCATCACCTGGCGGAAGAAGTCCAGTTCTTCGTCGGCGAGTCGGGTCGGGGTGGAGATTCCTGCGTTGTTGATCAACACGTGAACGGTTCCACAGCGTTCGATCACCGTCGCGATCAGGCGTTCGCGATCGTCGGCCAGCGACAGATCGGCGGCGATCGCCAGCGCACCGGGCAATTGCTCGACGAGTGCGTCGAGACGATCGGCCCGACGCGCTGCGACAACCACCGTGGCCCCGGCTGCGTGCAGGACGCGGGCGAATCGCGCCCCGAGACCCGACGATGCCCCGGTGACGACGGCCACCTGGCCGTCCAAACGGAACAGCGACGCCAGGTCGATGCCAGGACTGGTCGTGGGGGTCGAGATCTCGGTGGATGTCACGTCGTGAAGTTACGACACGCCATCGAATGTTGCAGTTTCGAGACATACGTTCAAAACGACATCGAACTCGGGCACAGGAACGTCTAACAAGTATGAACATTCTCACCGCAGCTCCCCGAGGCCTGATCCAGGCTGGCTCGCGTCGGACGGGCAGCGGCCGAACGGCACGACTGCTCCACGTCGTGGTGGGAGTGACCGGTTCCGCAGCGTTGCTCGCCTGGGTCATGGTGGGCGTGTTCCACCTCGGCCAGGACGCCGTCGTCGTGACCGTGATGACCGTCGCGTTCCTGGCCAGTTGGAAGGTCACCAACCGGCGCCCGAGCAACGTGCACCGGATGACACTCGTTCCGGCCCGGGTCCGCTCGTACTGACCTGTCGCACCGCCCATGTGACACGATGCGTCGATGGAACCACCTGAGCCACCGCTCGTCGTTCTCGTCCACGGCGCCTGGCACGGCGCGTGGTGCTGGTCCGCTCTGCAAGTCGAATTGGATTCCCGAGGCATCCCCTCGCTGGCCATCGACCTCCCGGGTCACGGATCATCGATCGAACCGCTCGGTGATCTCGCCGGTGACGCAGCCGCCGTGTCGGCACTGGTGGCCTCGATCGCTCGGCCGATCGTGCTCGTCGGTCACTCGTACGGCGGAGCAGTGATCTCCGAAATGGCCACGTTGCACAACGTCACCCACCTCGTGTACATCGCAGCCTTCGTCACCGACGTCGGCGAAAGTGTGATCAGTCTGTCCGCATCGCTTCCACAGGAGCCGACGGCGTTGAGCGACGCCA
>JAYTRT010000243.1:0-6167 GCA_043746045.1 Actinomycetota bacterium
GCTGAGCCGGGTCTGCGGGTCGAGGCCGGCGGTTGGCTCGTCGAGGAACAGCACCGACGGCCGGTGCATGATCGATCGTGCGACCATCAACCGTTGGGCAAGTCCGCCGGACAGCGTGTCGACGCCGACACTGCTCTTGTCGCTGAGCCGGAACACATCGAGCAACCGGTCCGCTTCGGCCTTGGCCCGCTTTGCGTTCATCCCGAAGTAGCGACCATGGAAGATCAGGTTCTCGCGAACGGTCAAGGCCCGATCGAGCGTGTTGGTCTGCGTCACGACGCCGATGTGCTGCTTGACACCCGCCGGATCGGCAATCACGTCGACGCCGGCGACGAAGGCGGATCCGGAGGTCGGGACAACACGCGTCGTGAGCATCCCGATGGTCGTCGTCTTGCCGGCGCCGTTCGGCCCGAGCAATCCGAAGATCTCACCGCGCTCAACCTCGAGGTCGAGTGAGTTGACCGCCGCATCGCGCTGCTTCACAGCGGTGCCCGTCGCCGGGGCCGATGCGGACGCGGGCGGTCGGCCGGGCGGGCCACCGGGGCGGCCGGGGGGGCCGCCGAACGCCGGCGCACCGGAGTACACCTTGCGCAGACTCTCGGTCTTGATCACGGGACCCGACCCTGATGAAACGGGGGACACGGTGGACACAGTGGACACAGTGGCCATTCAAGCACCACCTCAACCGCGCGACGTTTCCCTTTGGCTTCCCGCATCGTGGAGATCTCCCGATCTATGGCACCCTCGCTTGACATTTTGTACAATCGGGTGATGACGCTGGCCGCACGACTCGATCGACTCGGAACCGAAACCGCTTTCACGGTCTCGCTGGCGGCGGCGGAGTGGGGTGCCAAAGGCAACAGGATCTATCCGTTCCACCTCGGCGACCTCGACCTCGCCACCCCGTCGAACGTGATCGCCGCGATGGACCGAGCGATCGCAGATGGCAAGACGGGCTACTGCCCGGCCGCCGGAATCCCCCAACTTCGCGAGGCGCTGGCCGACGACATCGGACGGCGACGCGGGCTCACCTATTCGCCGTCGCAGGTGGTCGTCCAACCCGGAGGCAAGCCGGTGATCAGCAAATTCATCCAGAGCGTGATGAATCCGGGCGAAGAAGTGCTCTACCCGAACCCCGGTTACCCGATCTACGAGAGCCAGATCGAGTACTTCGGTGGCGTCGCGGCTGCGTATCGCTACGTTCCGTCGCCGACCGGTTTCAGCATCGACCTCGAGCAGCTGCGCGCCCTCGTCACGCCGAAGACCCGCGCCATCATCTACAACGATCTGCAGAACCCGAACGGCGCCGAGAGCACTGCCGCCGAGCGCGCGGAGATCGCCCGGATCGCGATCGAGAACGATCTGTGGGTGCTCAGCGACGAGGCCTATTTCGAGATGCGCTATTCCGGGACCTCGTCGTCGATCGCTTCGCTGCCCGGAATGCAGGAACGAACCGTCATCCTCTACACGTTCTCGAAGAAGTTCGCGATGACCGGCTGGCGGTTGGGAGCCGCCGTTGGACCGCAACCGATCGCCGATTCGATCACCAAGCTGAACACCAACGACGAGTCGTGCACCACCCACTTCGTGCAGTACGCCGGCGTCGAAGGAATTCGTGGCGATCAGTCCGAATGCCTGGCGATGTTGGACGTCCTGGTCGCTCGTCGCAACGCCGCGCTTGCGGTGTTGAACGAGACGAAGGGCATGTCGGTCGCCGTGCCCGAGGCCACGTTCTACCTCTTCCCCGACGTCACCGAAGCAATGGCGATGGTCGGCACCGATGATCTCGCCGTGTTCGCCGAGAAGGCCCTCCATGCGACCGGCGTGTCGTTCTGCACGCGTCGTCACTTCGGTCGGCCGCAGCCGGGCGAGGTACGTCAGTACGTGCGATTCGCCTACTCGGGAATACCGGTCGAGGCGATCACCGAAGGGCTCGGTCTGCTGCAGCAGTGGATCGGCAGTTTCGCGTGAAGGTCGTCGTCACCGGTCGGATCCCTGCCGCTGGCATCGAGATGTTGCGGGCCGAGCACGACGTCGCGTCATGGGATTCGACCGAACTGGTCGGACGGGCCGAACTCCTCGACCGTGTGGCCGGTGCCGACGCGATCATCTCGTTGCTCACGGAGCGGATCGACGCCGAACTCCTCGACGCAGCAGGACCGCAACTGCAGGTCGTGTCGAACGTGGCCGTCGGCTACAACAACATCGACGTGGTGGCGTGCCGGACCCGCGACATCATCGTGACGAACACCCCCGGGGTCCTCACCGACGCAACCGCCGACATCGCGATGGCGCTGATCCTGATGTCGACCCGTCGCCTCGGTGAGGGCGAACGGATCATTCGCAGCGGCCGGCCGTGGCAGTGGGGCATGTTCTACATGCTCGGGACGTCACTGCAGGGTCGACGGCTCGGCATCGTCGGTATGGGCCAGATCGGTGCGGCACTGGCCCGCCGCGCCAAGGCGTTCGGGATGACCATCGCCTACTCGAACCGCAGTCCTGTCGCAGAGGACCTCGCGACCGAGCTCGGCTGCGTTCGGGTCGAGTTGGACGAGTTACTGGCCACCAGCGACGTCGTGTCCCTGCACTGTCCCTACTCGCCGGACACCCATCACCTGATCGGTGCGGCTGAACTCGGCGCGATGCCCACGACGGCATTCCTGATCAACACCGCTCGTGGTCCGGTCGTCGACGAGGCTGCGCTTGCCAATGCTCTGTCCAGCGGTCAGATCGCCGGAGCGGGGCTCGATGTGTTCGAGAACGAACCGACCGTTCACGCCGATCTGCTGCGCCTCGACAACGTCGTCCTGATCCCGCACCTCGGTTCGGCAACCGTCGAGACACGCACGGCGATGGCCACGCTCGCGGCGACGAACACGTTGGCCGTCCTGCGTGGCAACCCAGCGCCGAATCCGATCAGCGGCTGAAGCCCGGCAGAGGATGCTCATCGTCGCTGATGACCTGACCGGAGCCGCCGATACGGCCGGCGCGTTCGCCGTGGCCGGTCACGAGACCGTCGTCATCCTCCATCGCGCGAACCAGAACGTCCCGAACCCGAACGTCTCGATCCCGAACGTCTCGATCCCGAACACAGCGATCCCGAACACAGCGATCCCGAAGGTCCCGTCAGCGCAGACCGCAGTGGTCGCGATCGACACCGACTCGCGCGCAATGCCGGAGTCCGCAGCGTTCGACGCCACGGCGGCGGCGGTGTCCCTCCATCCCCGCCGACCCCTGTTCGTGAAGATCGACTCGACGATGCGCGGACACGTCCTGGCCACGGTCCTGGCAACGATCGCCGGACGATCGGCCTCCGGTTCGGGTGTGGAACCGAGTCGTGTCGTGGTGTGCCCGGCGTTTCCGATGCTCGGTCGGACCGTCGTCAGGGGGTGGGTCTGTCTCGACGACGTGCCGATCGACAACGGTCAGCTCGGACCGATCTTCGCGGCGGTCGCGGCCACCACCGACGTCGTGATCGCCGATGCCCGTTCGGACGCCGATCTCGACGCACTGGTCCGGGCCAACCTCGATCCGCAGCATCCGAACGCGACGTTGTGGGTCGGGTCGGCCGGCCTCGCCCGCCACGTCGCGCAGCAGATGGGTCCGACCAGGGGGGCCACCGCCTCGCAGACCGAGGTCGGCGGTCCACCGAACCGCCATCCGGCGACCAAGATCGTGGTGGTCGTCGGATCTCAACATCAGCAGACGAGCGCCCAGGTCGCCCGCCTTCGCGCCGACACCAGGATCGTTCAGATCGATCCACGCGAACCCGGTCACATCGACGAAATCCTGCCGGTCCTGATCGAGGGCGACGGACTGGTGCTCACCGGAGGCCACACCGCTCGGGTGGTTCTCGACGCGCTCGGCATCGACTGGCTCCGGGTCACCGGCGAAGTCGAGGTCGGAATGCCGTGGTCGCTCGCGACGCGTGCGGGCCGAACGATCTCGATCGTGACCAAGGCCGGCGGGTTCGGCAACGAGATGGCGCTGCGCCGTGCAGTCGAGTTCCTCGAACAGCCGTCATAATGTCGGCGTGCCCGATCGACCCGTCATCGCCATCACCATGGGGGATCCGGCCGGGGTCGGTCCAGAAGTCGTCGTCAAGGCCTTGGCTCTGGCCGACGTTCGGGCCATGTGTCGACCGCTCGTGATCGGCGATTCCGATCGGCTGCGTCTGGCCGCGCGGATCTGCAACGTGGCTGTCGACTCCGATGTCGAGATCATCGACGTCGGGAAGGTGCCTACAGATCTGCCATGGGGACAGATGTCGGCTGTGGGTGGTGCCGCTGCATACCGGTACATCGAACGTGCCGCCGAACTGGCGATGAGCGGCACGGTCCAGGCGATCTGCACCGCCCCGCTCAACAAAGAAGCCCTGCACGCGGCGGGCCACATCTACCCCGGACACACCGAACTGCTGGCCCACCTGACCGGCGTGGAGGAAGTCTCGATGATGCTCGAAGCACCCGGGCTTCGAGTGGTGCACGTGACCACGCACATCGGCATCATCGACGCGATCGCAAAGATCGAACCGGGCCTCGTCGCACGGACGATACGGCGTGCGGACGAGACCTTGCGGCGGGCCGGCATCGCCCATCCCAGGTTGGCGGTCTGCGGGATCAACCCGCACGCCGGCGAGAACGGATTGTTCGGCAACGGTGAAGAGGGTTCGAAGATCGACCCTGCGATCGCCACGGTTCGTGCCGAGGGAATCGACGCCGTCGGCCCGCTTCCTGCGGACACGTTGTTCTTCCGGGCCAAGCGAGGCGACTTCGACTGCGTTGTCGCGATGTATCACGATCAGGGTCACGGCCCCGTCAAGGTCCTCGGCCTCGAGGCGGGTGTCAACATCACTCTCGGGCTTCCGGTGGTCCGTACGTCGGTCGATCACGGAACGGCATTCGACATCGCAGGTACCGGAGTGGCCGACGCGCGGTCGATGGTCGAGGCGTTGAAGCAAGCCGTCCACCTTGCCACCGTCGCGAACTGAACCTCGTGAAACGCGGCAGCCTCCGCGTCTATCTCGGCGCCGCGCCCGGTGTCGGGAAGACCTACGCGATGCTGGAAGAGGGTCGACGACGTTCCGCCCGCGGTACGAACGTGGTCATCGGAATCGTCGATGCACACGGTCGCGCGCCGATCAATCGGCTGCTGACCGACATGACCGTGATCCCCCCGATGTCGGTTCTGCAAGAAGGTATCGCGTACCCCGAAATGGATCTCGAGGCCGTGCTCGCATCGAACGCGGAGGTCGTCATCGTCGACGACATGGCCCACCGTGTCCCCGGCGGCGAGGACGCGAGGCGCTGGCACGGAATCGCAACACTCCTCGGGGCCGGCATCGACGTCATCGCGACGGTCGGTGTCGCCAACCTCGAATCGATGAACGACGTGATCGCCACCATCACCGGCAGCGCGCCCACCGAGACCGTCCCGGATTCATTCGTCCGCGCCGCCGATCAGATCGAACTGGTCGACATGAGCCCGGAAGCCCTCCGCCGCCGACTCGCCCACGGCAACGTGTACCCACCGGAGCGGATCGATGCGGCCCTGGCCGACTATTTCCGGCCCGGAACGCTCGGCGCCCTGCGCCAACTCGCCCTGCTCTGGGTGGCTGACCGTGTCGACGAGCGCCTGCAGGACTACCTGTCCACCCACGGCATCGCTGTCAGCTGGGAGATTCGTGAGCGTGTGGTGATCGCACTGGCCGGATTCGGTGGCGGCCACGTGGTCCGGCGCGCCGCGCGCATCGCCGGCCGGATTCGCGGCGAGTTGATCGGCGTTCACGTCGTGACCGAGCACAGCCAACCCGGACCGGACATCGAGCTGCAACGCCGACTCGTCATCGAGCTCGGCGGTGTCTACCGTGAGATCGTCGGTGACGACGTGGCCCAGGCTCTCGCCGAGTTCGCGCGCATCGAGCAGGCGACTCAACTCGTTCTCGGCGCCAACCGCCAGTCAAGCACCCGGCGTCCCGGGCTGATGCGCAGGATGCTCGGCAGGTCCAGATCGGCTGGATCGATCGCGACCGCGCTGATCGACGAACTCGGACACATCGATGTGCATGTCATCGGCACGGAGGCCGTTCCGTCCCGACTGCCGTTCTCGCTGCCCGCCCTGCGGCGAGTGCTTCCTGCCAAGCGCCGGATGGCGTACCTCGCCTGGGC
>JAYTRT010000244.1:0-6162 GCA_043746045.1 Actinomycetota bacterium
TGTCGAGACGACGAGGAAGCTGGTGCGTGGGTCGGCAAGTAAATGCTCGACCTCTCGGGCGCGCTGCACGAATCCACTTTCCATCGTCTGGAACAGCACGAAGAACTCGGCGATGTCCTGCAGGAATCGTGAGCCGAGAATGCGATCGGCCACTTGATAGAAGGGCTTCGAAGCGAGAGTGAAGATGCGCGACCGGTATGGCACGGTCAGCCAGCGCAACAGCCTGCTACCGAAGAACTCCATCATCTTCGCGGGGGCATCGAGGATGTCGAGCGCGTTACGCGACGGCGGCGTGTCGATGATGACGAGGTCGTAGCGGCCGCTTGCGTGTAGTTCGTGCAGCCGTTCCATCGCGATGTAATCGTGACTCTGCACGAATCGACCGGTCACGTTCTGATAGAGCGGATTGGCCAACACCGTGTCGCGTAGCTTGGCGTCCGGAGCGTGACGACGGATCAGTTCGTCCCATCCGGCCTTGGTGTCCAGCATCGCTGCCCACAGTTCGCCGCGTGGTTCCACACCCGCCGCGCGAAACGCATCGTCGGGAACCCTGGTCTCGGTGTTCCCGAACGCCTGGAGGCCAAGCGCATTGGCCAGCCGCTTGGCCGGGTCGACCGTCAACACCAGCACACGTCCGCCGATGTTGACCACGGCCTCGGCGGCGAGCGCTGCGGCGGTTGTCGTCTTGCCGACGCCGCCGCTACCACAGACGATGATCATTTCCTTCGAGGCGAGCAGGCTGGCGATGTCGATGTCGGCGACGGGCTCGTTGTTCGACGCCGATCTCGGCCCGGACTTCGCTGCATTGGCCATCAGAGCAGCTCCTCGGCGAGCGCGTCGGCAACGAGACTGACGACCCGTCGTCCGGTTGCTCGGGTGAACAACTCGGGGATGTAGATCATGCTGACGGGCTTGTCAGAGGTGGCCTCCAACGTTTCGCGGAGATGGAGGAGGTGCCCGGCGCCGACCCGCCGACGGCTCTCGTTCATCCGCGCCGCGGCCATCACATCGACCACGTTCTGGCCCGCCGCCGCCACGAGCAAGGCCTGCGCCTCGGGCTCGAACAGTTCATCGAAAACCTGCGCCTCGCGTGTACCGAACAGCGCCGGCAGGACACGGTTGACGACGATGGCTGCACTGTCGACCCTTGTCCGTTCCGCCACTTGGGCGAGCAGGTCGATCGTCTCGTTGACCGGCATCTCCTCGGGCGTCGTGACCGTCACCAACCCGGTGCGAGCTGGGTCCTCGAGAATGTCGAGCATCCATTTCGTCTGATCCTTGACGAGGCCGACCTGCACCAGTTCGCTGATCACGCGCGGCGCACCGATCTGACCGATGATGTGCCCGGTCGCTTCGGCATCGACGACGACGAGGTCGTAGTTGCGCTCACGGACCTCGTAGCAGAGTTTGCCGATCGCGAGGATCTCTTTGACGCCGGGGGCGGCATCGGCGACGAAGTCGAACGTACGTGCCAGCGGCCCGATGCGGCCGACGAACGGGATCCGCACGAACAGCTTGAGGTACTCGCGCAGCGAGTCCTCGGTGTTCATCGCCATCGCGAACAGGTTCGTGTCCACCTGTCGGGGGTCGTACGGGAACGGTGAGCAGTCGAATGCTGCGGCCAACGAACCTTTGGCGTCCATCTCGCACACCAACGTGCGCAGGCCCTGCTGGGCGGCGAGTTGGGCCAGGGCAGCCGCGACCGTCGTCTTACCGACGCCACCCTTTCCGGTGACGAAGATCAGGTGACGGTCGAGCAGATTCACCGGCTCGGGTCAGCCCCCGAAGCCGATCCGCCGCTCGCCCTCCGGCGTGCCGACTTCGACGTACGCGATCTTGGCTGCTGCGACGCCGACATCACGGCCCTTCTTGTCCGTCAACCAGAGAACGTCGACCGCGCCCGAGAGGGCGGCCTCGACCTGAGATTTGATCGCAGCCCGGTCGACGTCGTCGGCCAGTTCGATGTTGATCTCACGGGGGGCTTGGGTGACGCCGATGCGTACGTCCACGATGGTCCTTTCGGGCAGGTCAGTGCGCGGCCCATCGTACGGACGCCGATGGGCTGTGGCACTCGTTTGGCGGGAAACGTTGGATCATTGTTATTGACGCCATCGTCAGGACATCCCAGGATGGGGTCGTGCAAGCGGATCCGAAGCCCCGACACACCAGGAGAATCGTCATCGTCTGCTTCGCCGGCGTGCAACCGCTCGACGTCACCGGTCCGCACGAGGTCTTCGCCGGTGCGAATGTTCTGCTCGACAGCCGGTCGAGCACGTCGCCACGCTACGAACTGGTGGTGTGTGGCTCGCCGCCCGGCACCGTCGTCAGCGAGAGCGGCCTCGGCCTCGTGGCCCCCAGCACGATTCCGACGAAAGGTCCGATCGATGTCCTGCTGATGCCCGGAGGAAACGGTGTGTACGCGGCGTGCGACGATCGCGAGCTGCTCACGTCACTGGCACAGGCTGCGCAGCGGTCGAGGCGTGTGGCCACGGTGTGCACCGGAACATTCCTCGGCGCCGCAGCCGGTCTGCTGGACGGGCGTCGAGTCACGACTCACTGGGCCCGAGCAACCCGGCTCGCTCGCGAACACCCGTTGCTCGACGTCGTCCCCGACGCCATCTACATCAACGACGGCAACGTCTGGACATCGGCGGGGGTCACCGCAGGTATCGATCTGGCCCTGGCGATGGTCGAGGCTGACCACGGGATCGACGTCGCCCAGCACGTCGCCCGCCACCTGGTGATGTTCCTACGTCGGCCGGGTGGTCAATCGCAGTTCGCCGCGCCGGTGTGGGACGAGCCGGCCGAGAACCAGGCCGTGCGCAACGCACAGGATCTCGTCAACGCCGATCCGTCCGCCGATCTGCGGGTCGGCGCGCTGGCCGAAGCCGTGCACATGAGCGAGCGGCATTTCACGCGGGTCTTCGCCGCCGACGTCGGCGAGCCACCGGCCAAATACGTCGAGCGGGTCCGGGTCGAGTTCGCCCGCCGCCGGCTCGAGCAGCGCGGCGCCGTCGTCGCAGCGGTCGCCGATCAGTGCGGCTTCGGTACGCCCGAGACGATGCGACGTTCGTTCATCCGCCGAATCGGCATTGCGCCCGACGACTACCGGCGCCGCTTCGCCGACACGTCCCCCGCACCGCAAGCCACACCCGACGCCACACCACCAGCCATCACACGACCCACAGAACGACAAGGAACCTGACATGCAGATCGCGATACCGATCTTCCCCCGCCTGACCGTGCTCGACGGCATCGGCCCGTACGAGGTGCTGCAACGAGTACCCGGCTACGACATCCACTTCATCGGTCACGAGACAGGCCCAGTTCGCAGTGAGAACGGCTATCTCGGATTGACCGTGGACGAGACCTTCGAGGACGTCCCGCATCCGGACATCATCGTGTTCCCCGGGGGCTTCGGCACTCGCGCCCTGATGACCGACGAGCGTGTGCTGAGTTGGCTGGGCGCCGCGCACGAGACCTCGATCTACACCACCAGCGTGTGCACCGGGTCGCTCGTGCTCGGCGCGGCCGGACTGTTGAACGGCCTGACGGCCACCACGCATTGGGCCTCGATGGACCGCTTGGCGACGACCGGGGCGATCCCGACCGGCCAGCGTGTCGTCGAGCATCTCGACCAGCGGATCATCACGGCTGCTGGCGTGTCGAGCGGAATCGACATGGCAATCCGCCTCGTCGAGTTGCTCGTCGACGAAACCGCCGCCAAAGCGTGCCAGTTGATGATCGAGTACGACCCGCAGCCGCCGTTCGACTGCGGCGCGCCCGAGAAGGCCGACGGGGCCGTGATGGCCAGGGTCATCGAGTATTCAGCGGCCCGCCAATAGCTGACCGACGATTGGAGGTTCTCTGATGCACCCGGGCGCGTTGGAAACCCTCCGGTGCTGCAAAACCTCCGAGGTCAGCTGATCTTGAGGCTCGCACTGAAGACCTTTTTCGGCTTCAGTTCGGTAGCGATCCGCTTGGCCATCTGCTCGAAGATGACGGCGGCTTCGCTGGTCGGGTCGACGGCGACGATCGGGCGACCGTCGTCGCCGCCTTCACGGACGGCATTGAGCAATGGCAGCTTGCCGAGGAGCGGAACGCCGAGTTCATCGGCGAGCTCCTGACCGCCGCCGCTGCCGAAGATCTCGTAGTGCTTACCGTCGTCGCCGGTGAACCAGCTCATGTTCTCGATGATGCCCTTGACCGGCAGATTGACCTTGGCAGCCATCGCCGCCGACAGGCGCGCGACCTTCTGCGCCGCAGGCTGCGGGGTGGTCACCACGTAGACCTCGCCACGCGGCAGGTACTGACTGAGCGAGAGGGCGATGTCGCCGGTACCGGGCGGCATGTCGATCAGCAGAAAATCGGGCTCGTCCCAGAACACGTCCGTGAGGAACTGCTCGAGCGCCTTGTGCAGCATCGGCCCACGCCAGATGACCGCCTGGCCTTCCGGCACGAAGTAGCCGATCGAGATGCAGCGAACGCCCCACGCCTCCGGGGGGATCAGCATCTGGTCGATCGCCACGGGGTCGCGGTCGGTACCGAGCATGCGCGGAATGCTGTAGCCGTAGATGTCGGCGTCGACCACACCGACCGAGTAGCCCTGCTTGGCCAGCGACACGGCGAGGTTGGTGGTGACGGTGCTCTTGCCGACGCCACCCTTGCCGGATGCGATCAGCAGGGGACGGGTCTTCGAGCCGGTCTCGGCGAACGGGATCTTGCGTCCCTCGGCGTGGCCGTGGGCCTGGCCCTGGCCGGCGGTACCCGACGGGTTGCCGTGGAGCTTGATGCGCAGGTCTTCGCGCTCCTGATCGGTCATCACCGTGAAGTCGAGTTCGACGGTGGTGACGCCGAGCGGCAGGAGCGCTCCGGTGACCCGGTTCTGGATCTCGTTGCGCAACGGGCACCCAGCCACCGTGAGCGCGATCAGGACGGCGACCGAACCATCACTGCGGACCTCGACGTTGCGGACCATGCCGAGATCGACGATCGACCGATGCAGCTCTGGATCCTCGACCGGGCGCAGCGCTTCGATGATCTGGTCGTTGGTGGGCATGATGCTCCGTTTGCTCGTCTGCCTGCTCGGCATGTTGCTGATCGTGCTGATCGTGCGTGCGGCAATTACCACTACGTACATAGGTAGAATACCGGGGTGGCTTCCAGCGCACATGCCCCCGTTTCGGCCTCGGCTCCCGGGTCAGGCCGCGCGCCCGATGCGTTCAGCGCTCAGGTCAATGCGATCACGTCGGCATTCGGCGACCCCACCAGGCGAGGGATCTACCTCTACGCACGCGAGAACGGCGCTGGTGTCACCGCAGCGCAGGTGGCCGAGCATTTCGGCCTGCACCCGAACGTCGCCAGACATCACCTCGACAAGCTCGCCGGTGGCGGCTACGTGGACGTTGCCGTCGAGCGCATGGAGGGTGGCGGTGCCGGTCGCCCCTCCAAGCACTACCGCGCCGCTGCCGACAGTGCCCCACTCGACCTTCCCGTTCGCACCGACGACCTCGTCCTGACGCTGCTCGGCCGGTCGTTGTCGATGCTGCCGCGCGAGCAGGCCGAGGCGATGGCCGAAGAAGTCGGTATCGAATACGGACGCACCCTGGCCAACGCCCTCCAGACAACCGACCTCGACGGCGAGATGGTGCAACGTTCGTTCCGCTCCGCATTACACACCGTTGCCGACGCATTGACCGCTCATGGCTTTGCCGCACACACCGACCATCGCAACAACGAGTTGCGCATCGTCAACAACCACTGCCCATTCGGCGATGTGGCCATCGACAACCCCGTCATCTGCGCTGTCGATCGTGGACTGGTCAAGGGCATGCTGAAGTCGCTCTACGGCGAGACCGATCCATCGATCGACACCTCGCTGCCTCATGGCGATCAGTACTGCGTGACCAGCTTCTCCGCCTGATCACCCTGACACAAGGAGCTGGCTGCCCCGGCGCATCGGCCCGAGGCCGCGTCAGATCGTGCTTGTGAACTCGAGTGCGAGGACGCCTTTGGGGAACGTCCGTTGGTTGGCCAGGGTGAAGCGGAGCTTGACCTGATCGTCGGGGAAAACCCGCAGCCCGCTCCCGATCGAGACCGGGAACAACTGCAGCCGCAGCGTGTCGACGAGACCGCTGAGCATCAACGTGTGCACGAGCCGAC
>JAYTRT010000245.1:0-1906 GCA_043746045.1 Actinomycetota bacterium
CGTGTTCGCGCGCCTCTATCGCGCCGACCAGCCGACCGACCGGATGATCTGTTGGCTGCACGGTGGTCCGACGGATCAATGGCAGGTCACGTTCATGCCTCGCCTCGCATACTGGCGCTCGAGGGGTTTCAACGTCCTTGTCCCCGATCATCGCGGGTCGACCGGTCACGGCCGCGCCTACCAGCAGGCGATGAATCACCGGTGGGGTGATGTCGACGTGACCGACACGATCGACGTCGTCCGGCACGCTCACGTCAGCGGCTGGGGAGCGCCGCAACGGACGGTTCTGATCGGTGGCTCGGCGGGTGGCTTCACCGTGCTCGGCGTGCTGGGCGCGTCCACCGACGGCGCGGGCTCCGCCGATCTGGTCGCGTGTGCCGTCGTGTCGTACGCGGTCACCGATCTGTACGACGTCGCCGAGCGCGGCGACCGTTTCGAACGCCACCAAACGCATCACCTCGTTGCGCCGTTGCCGAACGAACGCCCGACTGCTGGCCTCTATGTTCACCGCTCACCGATCTCGTTCGCCGAACGGATCACCACGCCGCTGCTGATGCTGCACGGTGACGCAGATCCCGTGGTGCCGGTCGAGCAGAGCATTGCCATGGCCGAGCAAATCAGCGCGCACGGCGGCGTGGTCCAGTTGCATGTCTACGCGGGAGAGGGTCACGGGTTCCGCATTCCGGCCAACCAACTCGACGAGTACCGTCGGATGACGGCCTTCATCGACGAACACATCGGGACTGCTCGAGGCCCGAACTCGCTAGGGTCGCACCCGTGACCGAGTGGAACCCATCCGATCCCGACACCGCAAAGGTCTTCTACGATCTCAGCGGCTGGGACTTCGACCAGCAGGCCGAGTTGTCGTCTGCGTTGGCCGATTCGGAGGTGCCGCACACGTGGGACGACACCGAACTCGTCATTCCGCCGGCCTACGAGGACGATGTCGATGCGATCTTCGCCGATCTCGAGCAACGCCTGAACATCACCGGGGGCAACGTCGCGGGTGAGACGGATGGTGAAGCCGGGACGGGCGGCGAAACAGGCGGCGACGGCCTGAGGAGTCCGGCTGAGTGGTCGGTGCTGGAGGACGAAACGCCGGTCACCGACTACGACCTCACCGAATGGGCCGATCTCGATCGTTCGATGGTCACCGAGGCGCTCGACGCGGCCGGCGTCGCCTACCGGTTCGACGTGGGCGTGTTGTCCGTGCCAACCGCCGCCGAGCACGCGGTGGACGACATCCTGGACGAGGTCGAAGCCGGCGAGATGATCCCGGTCATCAACGACGGTCCCGAGGGCGATGTCCTGCCGTTCGAGAGCTTGAACAGCTTCTTCCTGGCCGGCGAACGCCTGCGGAAAGATGCACGCGATGCCGATGGTCTCGAGCGCCTGCTCGAAGCGATCAAGATCGCCGACCCGGATCGGCCGCCGCGTGGTGTCGAGCTGCGCGTCTGGCGCCGCAGCTGTGAGCTGGCCGAGCAGCTGGCCGATGTCCTGGTCGAGGGTTCCGAGGACGAGGTCATCACCGAAGCCCAGCCGGTGGCCGAAGCGTTGCACGATCTGTTGCGTCCCCTGATCTGACCTCGCCAGTAGCGTTTGCTCCATGCTGTTGGCTGAGTTGGAGGTGTGGCACTCGCGCCCTGTCACCCCTACCCGCCGGGTGTCGCTCGGCAATCTGATCCTGCCGGTCGATCCCACCCCGGGCTTCGGCGGATTGCTGCTCGGCGCCGTCGTCGCCGCGCATCTCGACGACATCGACGACGACCTGCACGCCGACGTGCATCGGCTGTTGAACCAGGTGGATCGCGGCGAGCGGATCGTTCAACCACGCCTGCGGCACCGGTTCCAGGTCGACCGCCACGGGCTCGGTGTCAGCCGGCATCGGCTGGAGGGCGAAGGCGAG
>JAYTRT010000246.1:0-1903 GCA_043746045.1 Actinomycetota bacterium
CACTGTTCGGGCTGCTGCCCGATGCCGGTTTCACCACTGTCCGATTCGACTTCCGTGGCGTCAACGAGTCAGGCGGCGTGCACGACGACGGTGACAGCGAACGGCTGGATGTCCTGGCGGCAATCGAGCTGGTCGAGGTCGCTCAGCCCGATTTGCCGACCTGGCTTGTCGGATATTCGTTCGGATCGATCGTCGCTCTGAACGTGATCGACCCGCGAGTGACCGGCTGGGTCGCGGTTGCACCCCCGTTGGCCACCGTACCGGGCCGAATCCTGGCTGGCACAGACCATCGCCCGAAGCTGATCCTGGTGCCGTCTCGCGACCAGTTCAGTCCACCGGAGGCAGCCGCACCGATCATCGAATCCTGGGCCAACACTGCGATGCATACCATCGACGGTGCCGATCACTTCCTCTCAGGTCATGTCGAACGCGTCGCCGACGACGTCGCGGCCCACCTCACACGGCAACCGCAGCGTTGATCTGCTCGATGATCTCGGGCGTCAACGCTTCGAGCACCTCGAGCGCGCCGAAGTTGTCGACGACCTGACTGACCTTGCTGGCACCCGTGATCACCGTCGTGACGCGCGGGTTCGAGGCGCACCATGCAACCGCCAGTTGGGCCATCGTGCAGCCCAGACCCTCCGCGATGGGACGGATCTTCTCGACCCGGGCGACCTGAGCCGGATCAGTGAAACGCTTGGCCAACCAGCCGTAACCCGGCAGTGCGCCGCGACTGTCGTCCGGAATGCCATCCCGATATTTGCCGGTCAGGATGCCGCTCGCAAGCGGGCTCCAGGTGGTCAGGCCGAGCCCGATGTCGTCGTACAGGCGGGCGAATTCGATCTCGACCTTGGTCCGCTCGATCATGTTGTATTGCGGCTGTTCCATCACGGGCTTGTGCAGATGGTGGCGTTCGGCGATGTCCCATGCGGCACGAATCTCGTCGGCGCTCCACTCGCTCGTGCCCCAATACAGCACCTTGCCTCGTTCGATCAGGTCGTGCATTGCCCACACCGTCTCTTCGATCGGGGTGTTCTTGTCCGCCCGGTGGCAGAAAAGCAGATCGATGAAATCGACGCGAAGGCGGTCCAGGCAACCTTCGATCGCGTGGTGCAGGTACTTGCGGTTGAGCGTGTTCTGCATGTTCGGCATCCTGCCGTCGAGTCCCCAGAAGACTTTCGTGGACAGGACGTAACTCTGGCGCTTCCAGCCGAGCTGCTCGATGACGCGACCCATGATCGCCTCGCTCTCGCCACCCGCGTACGCCTCGGCGTTGTCGTAAAAGTTGCATCCGGCGTCGTGCGCGACCTGCATGCAGTCGAGAGCGAGGTCGTCCTTGATCTGGGTGTCGAAGGTGACCCACGAACCGAACGAGAGAACGGACAGTTGCAGTCCGGAGCGTCCGAGGCGGCGGTATGGCATCTTGGTCTGGGGCATGAACCGACCGTACAACTCAGATATTTCCCCCGACAAAAAGGGCGCCAGCTCGTTGCCGAGCGATGGCTCAGGTCGGGGGACGAACAGTGACGCCAGCGGCCAGCATCGCCCGTTTGGCATCGGCGATCGTGTGCTCACCCCAATGGAAGATGGACGCCGCCAGAACGGCGTCGGCGTGCCCCATGGTCACGCCTTCGACGAGGTGCTGCAACGACCCGACGCCGCCGCTGGCGATCACCGGGACATTGATTGCGTCGACGACAGCGTTGGTCAGCGACGTCTCGAAACCGTCACGAGTTCCGTCGCGGTCCATCGACGTGAGCAGGATCTCCCCGGCACCGCAGGCGACGGCCTGTCGTGCCCACTCGACCGCGTCTCGGCCGGTCGGTGTGCGACCGCCGTGCAGATACACCTCGTAACCGCCTCGGCCGTCCGCGCGGGCATCAATGGCGCAGACCACGCACTG
>JAYTRT010000247.1:0-1901 GCA_043746045.1 Actinomycetota bacterium
GTGCGACATCATCGCGGTGTACCCGTGACGGCCCGCGAGTTCCATGCAATCGAGGGTCTCGGTGAGCGTCCCGATCTGATTCACCTTGATCAGGATCGAGTTCGCCACACCGAGATCGATCCCTCGCTGGAGTCGCACTGGATTCGTGACGAAGAGGTCGTCGCCTACGAGCTGCACACGGTCCCCGACGGCGTTGGTCAACGCGGCCCAACCGTCCCAGTCGTCCTCGGCCATGCCGTCTTCGACAGAGACGATCGGATAGCGGTCACAGAAATCCGCGAGGTACGCCGCGAACTCAGCCGAGCTGAACTGCTTGCCCTCACCCGCGAGGTCGTACACGCCGTCGGCGAAGAACTCGCTCGACGCGGGGTCGAGCGCGATGGCGATGTCTTCGCCGGGCTTGAAGCCGGCCTTCTCGATCGCTTCGACGAGGGCGATGATCGCGTCCTCGTTCTTGGCCAGGTTCGGCGCGAACCCACCCTCGTCCCCGACCGCCGTCGACAGTCCGCGATCGTGGAAGATCGTCTTCAGCGTGTGGTACACCTCGACGCCCCAGCGGAGCGCTTCGCGGAAGCTGGCGGCGCCGACCGGCATGATCATGAACTCCTGCAGGTCGATCGTGTTGTCGGCGTGGACGCCGCCGTTGACCACGTTCAGCATCGGCACGGGCAGTACATGGGCATTGGGGCCCCCGACGTATCGGTACAGCGGAAGCTCGAGTTCGGCGGCGGCGGCCTTGGCCACGGCCAGACTGACGCCGAGGATGGCGTTGGCGCCGAGACGAGCCTTGTTGTCGGTGCCGTCGAGGTTGATCAGGGCCGTGTCGATCAGGCGCTGCTCCAACGCGTCGATGCCGTCCAGTTCGTCGGCGATCTCACCGTTGACGAAGCCAACGGCGGTCATCACGCCCTTGCCGCCGTATCGCGTGCCGCCGTCGCGCAGCTCGACCGCCTCGTGCTCGCCGGTCGAAGCGCCGGACGGGACGATGGCCCGGCCGAACGCACCGGAATCGAGGATGACGTCGACCTCGACGGTCGGATTGCCGCGTGAGTCGAGGACTTCGCGGCCGACGATTGAAACGATCTCTGACATGCCGTCAAACTAGTGGGCCACCTCGGCCCCGACGGATTTCCTCACCGAGGCCTACGGCGCGGCCGCCTTGACCTCGTCCCACAATCTGTCCATCACTGCCAGGTCGCTGTCGGCGAGGTCGATGCCTCGTTCGGCGGCGAGACGCTCGACGCCCTCGAACCGGACCCGGAACTTGGTCACGGCTGCGCGCAGGGCGACCTCGGGATCGACCTTCAGGTGTCGGGCGACGTTGACGACCGAGAACAGCAGATCGCCCAGTTCGTCGGCAGTGGCGTCCGTGTCGCCGCTGTCGTGGGCGACCATCAGTTCGTCGACCTCCTCGGCGATCTTGGGCAGCGCGCCGTGCACGTCGGGCCAGTCGAAGCCGAGCGCCGCAGCTTTCTTCTGCGACTTGTAGGCATACGACAACGAGGGCAGAGCGGATGGAATGCCGTCGAAAATACTGGTCCGGCCCTTCTCCGTGCGCTTGATCGCCTCCCAGTTGGTGAGGACCTGATCGGTTCCTTCGACCGTGATCGGACTGGATCCATCCGGGCCGAAGACGTGCGGATGGCGGCGCACCAGCTTGTCGTGCACTCCCTGCGTGACGTCGGCAATCGTGAACCGCCCCTCCTGTTCGGCGATGGTCGCGTGGAACTCGATCTGGTACAGCAGATCACCGAGCTCCTCGATCAGATCGCCGTCGGTACTCGGGACCTCGGGGTCGAGGTTCTGCAGCGCATCGACAACCTCGTAGGTCTCCTCGAGCAGATGGGGGATCAGCGACCGGTGCGTCTGCTCGATGTCCCACGGACACTGCTCGCGCAACA
>JAYTRT010000248.1:0-6136 GCA_043746045.1 Actinomycetota bacterium
AACGTCAGCTGATCGACGCCGGTGCTCTCCCAGCGGCGGCATTGCGCCAGCGCCTCGTCGGGGGTGCCGAGGATCAGCGCCCCCGAGTCGCGCTGTGCCTTCAGATCGTCGACGGTCGCATCGGGAATCAGGTTCGGCCACTGCGGGATCATGTCCGGGTGGGCGAACGTGTCGTGATACCGGAACACGTTGCTGACGAGGTAGTTGGGCCGTGCTGCGACCGTCTGGCGGAGCACCTCGTCGGTGTCCTCGCCGACGTACGCAGCGACGACAGTCATCAGGTTGTCGTTGACGAACGCCCCGATCGGCTCGGCATCGGCGATCGCATGCTTGTACGACTTCACGGCGGCCTCGGCCATCTCCAGGTCACCGATCGAGAATCCCAGTACGCCGAGACCCTTGTGCGCCGCCATCGTGTAGCTCGACGCGTTGCCGGCGGCGTACCACATCGCCGGATGCGCCCCGCCGTACGGCTTGGGCAAGATCTTGCGTGGCGGTAGCGACCAGAACTTGCCGTCGTAGCCCTCGTAGGTGTCCTGCAACCACATCTTCGGGAACTCGGCGATCACGTCTTCCCAGATCTCGCGTGTCCCGGTCAGATCGTGCATGTCAGGGAGGAATCCGAGGATCTCGTGGCTGCCGGCGCCACGACCGGTGCCGAACTCGAACCGTCCGTGGGACAGGTGATCGAGCATCGCGACCCTCTCGGCCACTTTGGCCGGATGGTTGACGGTCGGGAGCGGGTTGAAGATCCCTGAACCGATGTGGATCTTCTTCGTCGCGTGGGCGAGGTAGCCGAGCACGACGTCGTTCGCGGACAGGTGCGAATACTCGTCGAGGAAGTGGTGCTCGGTGACCCAGACGTACTTGAACCCGGCCTTGTCGGCAGCCTCGACGGCCGCCAGTTCGTCCTCGAACGCGTGGTGCTCCGCGTCAGGATCCTGCTCCTGACGAAAGCCCGGCGTGTAGCCCTGGATGAACAGCCCGAATTCCATGGTTCGTGAACCCCCCGGTTCTCGATCGGCGTGGACCGCAGGGCGGCCACAACTCGATCGAAAGGTGACTCTACGATCCGCTCCGACTGAAGGCAAGTGCCGGTTCTGACGATCCGTCAGATGTGTATCTGACGATCCGTCAGATGTGTTACGTTGCCCGCAGTCATTCGATCCGGGGGGATTTTCATGAACAGGCACAGAGCAACACGTTGGTCCGCGGCGTTCATCACGCTGGCAGTCGTCACCGCCTCGTGCGGCAGCAGCAGAACGGCGACGACGCCATCGACGGCACCGGTCACGGTTGCACCGACGACCACGGCTGCAACGCCGACGACCGCCGCGACCGCAGCGGTGTCGACACCCGGTAGCCAATCGGTGGGCACGACAGCGTCGACCACTGCATCCACCACCGGCTCGTCGACGGCGCCGACCACTGCGACTTCGGCGGCGCCGACGACCACTGCCGCACCCGCCGGCCCGATGTTCGGTGACGCACCGTGGCCGTGCAGCAAAGGCAGCGGTGCGAACACAGACTCCGGCACCGAGCCCGGCGTCACGAAGAACTCCATCGCGATCGGAACGGGCGACGACGCCGGCTACGCCGCCGCGCCGGGTTTGAACCACCAGATCACGGATGCGATGAAGGCCTTCGTCAAGAAGTGCAATGACCTCGGCGGCATCAACGGTCGCCAGATCACGCTGAACTACTACGACGCCCAATTGCTGAACATCGGGCCGGCCATCCAAGCCGCGTGCGATGCGAAGAACTTCTTCCTCGTCGGCGAAGGATGGGCATTCGATTCGAACCAGGAGGAGATCCGCCTCGCTTGCGGACTCCCCGCCGTTCCGACCTACACCGTCAGTGCCGCATTCGCAATGGGCAAGGACGTCTTCCAGGCGGTGCCCAACCCGGCCGACGAAACGCCGGCCGGGGTGTTCGCGCAGACGACCAAGCTGTTGGGTGATGCGGTCAAGCACGTCGGCGTTCTCGTCGCCAACTACTCAGCGACGCAGGAAACCCGCGACAAGGCCGTCGCCGTTGCACCGCAGTTCGGCTGGCAGTTCGCCGAGACGACACTCGAGTACAACATCGGTGGCGAAGCCGATTGGACACCGTTCGTCAAGCAGCTCCAAGCTGCCGGTGCGACGTCGGTGTTCTGGTCGGGCTCGTGCCTACCGAACCTGCAGCTGTTCGCTCAGGCCGCGAAGGCAAACGGCTACAACGTGCCGATCATCACGGACACGAACCACTACGAGGACGGTTGCGCGAAGGCGAACACCGACGGCGCACTCGACAACCTCTACATCCGGATGTCGTACATCCCGTTCGAAGAAGCGAGCGTCAACCCCGCGACGCAGCAATACCTCGACATCGTCAAGGGCAATGGCGGGGACGTCGCTCAGCTCGGCGAGCAGGCAGCATCCTCCTTCCTGTTCTGGGCAACTGCCGCTTCGGCGTGTGGTCCAGAGCTGACCAGGGCGTGCACACTCTCGAAGATGAGCAACATCCATTCGTGGACCGGCCACGGACTGCACGCCGAGACCGATCCCGGCGGCAATCACCCACCGGCATGCACCTTGCTGATTCGGCTCCAGGGCACGAAGTACTCGCGGGTCGCACCGGTCAAGCCGGACACATACGACTGCGACCCGTCGTGGATCGCCAAGGTCACCGGTGTGCCAGCGCTGGACAAGGCCAAGCTCGACGCAAACCGCATCTCCCAGGAGTTCACGCCGGCCGGCTGACGCGTTCGGGAGAACGTCGCGCCGGCTGCTACAGGGCAGCCGGCGTGACCTCGAAGATCGAGATCGGCGTCACGTCCGTCGACAAAGGATTCAACGCCTTGGCGAAGGCCCGGGACGCGGGCACGGCGAAGTGGGTCCTGAGCGCCGCCATGTCCGCCCAGTACTCGAGGAACACGACGTGACCGGGGTCCTCGACATCTTGATGGACCGAGTGCATCAGGCATCCCGGCTCGAGCCGTGAGCGTCGCACGTGTTCGAGGCTGAGGCGGAGGACCTCGTCGAGGGCTTCTGGACGAGCGCGGACACTGCCGCTGACGATGATCATCGCGTCAGTCGTCCGTACTGGATTGGTCGCCGTTCTTCGGCCGCATCGGCAGCGAGTTCCGCCATTGCCCGTCGAACTCGTGTAGTGCCGCTGCGACTGCCGGGGCGGTCGGGACGAGCCCGATCTCGCCGACGCCCTTGATGCCGTAGGGCGAGCGCGGCTGCGGAACTTCGACGATGTGCACGTCGATCGTCGGCACGTCCTTGGCCCGCAGGATTCCGAGCGAGCGCAGGGTGGTGTTGGTCGGGAAGCCGGTTTCGGGATCGTGGGGGAACTGCTCGGACAGCGCATATCCGAGCCCCATGTGAACACTGCCCTCGATCTGACCCTCGCACAGCAGCGGATTGACGGCTCGACCGACGTCGTGCACGGCGACCATCTTCTCGATCGCTCCGGTGACCGGGTCGATGATCGCCATCTGCGCGGCGTAGCCGAACGCCGAGTGGATGTTCGGCTGCGGGTGATCCGGGTCGCCGATCTTCTGGGTCCAGTCGACGAGGTGTTCACCTTCGTAGTCGACACCGATCGTGCAACCGTCGGCCATTGCCAGCATGCACGCCTGCTGTACCGAACCGGCCGCCATCAGGGTGCCACGAGAACCGGTGGTCTGGCCGAAGCCGAGCTCGCGGGTGGTGTCGACGATCACCTTGATCCGTTCCGGTGCAACGCCGAGCTCCTGTGCCGCCACCTGCAGTGCCACGGTGTGCACGCCCTGGCCCATCTCGGTCCAACCGTGGCGGACTTCGATGTCACGACCGTCGGTATCGGGAGCGGCCAGGAAGTGGACCACGGCTCGGCTGATCTCGCGGAACCCATTGCCGAGGCCACTGTTCTTCAGTGCCAGACCGAGTCCGACAGCCTGACCGGCTGCCCGAGCCGCGTCGTACATCGGCTTGATCACGTCCAGGCAGGCCTCTGCCCCGGCGCACCCGTCGTCCATGATCTGACCGGGACCCCACACCTCGCCCGGGTGGATCACGTTGCGCTTGCGGATCTCCCAGCCGGAGATGCCGACCTGTTCGGCCAGTCGATCGAGTACGCCTTCCATCCCGAACTGGGCCTGGTTGGCTCCAAAACCACGAAACGCTCCGCAGATCGGATTGTTCGTCCGCGCCGCAATCGCACGGACGTCGATGTTCGGCACGTGATACGGACCACTGGCATGCCCGGCGGCGCGTTCGAGCACCTTCATCCCGACGCTGGCGTAGGCACCGGAGTCGCCGAGAGCACGTACACGGATTCCCGTGAGGGTGCCCTCCTCATCGCAGCCGGCCCAGTACTCGAGCGTGATCGGATGACGCTTGGCGTGCATCCGCAAGCTCTCTTCACGACTGTTGGTGACCTTGACCGGTCGCTTGGTCCACCACGCTGCCAGCGACGCGTGGGCCTGATTGCACATGTCCTCCTTGCCACCGAATGCGCCCCCGTTCGACACGAGCGTCACGGTGACCATCGAGTTGTCGAGGCCGAGCATCCGGGCGATGTCGTTGCGGTCGTCCCACACGCCCTGGCCGCCGCTGTACACGTGCAGCGAACCATCGGCGGCCGGGACTGCCAAGGTGCTCTCCGGCTCGAGAAAGGCGTGTTCGATGCGCTGCGTGATGAACGTCTCGTGCACGGTGAACGCGCTCGCGGCCAGCGCGTCGTCGACATCGCCCCGTGCGTATTCACTGACGCTGAGCACATTCGACGTCGTGCCCCAGACCGCGATCGGCGCGCCGTCGACGACGGCCGCGACCGGATCGGTGACGGGCTGCAGGACCTCGTAGGTGACGTCGATCAGCTTCGCCGCAGCACGTGCCTGTTCGCGCGTGTCGGCGATGACGATCGCCAGGACGTCGCCGGCATAGCTGGTCCGACCCCCGACAGGAATCATCACCGGCCAGTCCTTGTAGATGATGCCCACCATCAGTTCACCGGGGATGTCTGCTGCGGTCAGCACCGCGTGGACGCCGGGCGCCGCTTCGGCGGCCGATCCATCGATCGCGATGATCTCGGCGCGAGTGTGATCGGCGAGGTGCAGTGCGGCGTTCAACATGCCCGGCACGCGCATGTCGTCGATGTAACCACGGTCACCCAGTGTCAGTTCGTTGGCCTCGTACTTCGCCCCGGCCCCTCCGACGGTCGCTGCCAACTCGGGCGAGAACGTCTCACCACGGGCGACGGCCTGGATCGCATCGAGGACCTTGACGTAGCCGGTGCAGCGGCAGAGATGAGCACCGAGGTGTCGGGCCATGTCCTCGCGCTTCAGATCGGCCCCCTTCTTGTCGATCTGGGCCTTGGCCCGCATCACGATTCCTGGGATGCAGAACCCGCACTGCAGTCCCCCGCATGCAGCGAACGCATTCGCGTAACGGTCTCGCTCCTCCGCGTCGACCCCTTCGAGGGTGACGATCGACTTGCCTTCGACCTTGGTCACCGACTGTTGGCAGCTGACCACAGCCTTGCCGTCGATGAGCACGGTGCAGCAGCCACATTGCCCACTCGGCGAGCAACCGTCCTTCGGCGAGGTGATGTCCAACTCGTCGCGTAGCGCCGACAAGAGGTGCGGATGATCACGTCGGACGCTGACCGGCGTGCCGTTGACAGTGAAGCCGATGGTCGGATTCACGCCGGCGGCCGCTTCTTCCGGCACGGCAGCGGAGACAAGGGTTTCGGTCACGCTTTACATTTTGTCAAAGTTCGCGCCGCATTGAAAGGTCGACACTGTGAACGGCGCGTGACGATGGCCGATCGCCGCCGTCGCACGAACATGTCACGGTCGTGTCACGCCATTCCAAAGAGCAGTCGACACACCGGTCGCCGCCACCGAGGCACACATCTCCGGAGTCATCGACATGCGCATCGCTCGTTTCCTCACCGTCGTTGCGTTGCTCGGGTCGGTGTGCGCCACCTCGGCCGCAGCGTTACTGTCGTTCGGTGTCCACAACGCCGCGGCGACGACACCCACCAAGATCGACGTCGTCGGACCGACCGGCAGCGGCACGTTCGGCGATGGCGTGCTCGTGCTGTCGAACGGCAACTTCGTGGTCACCGACAGCACCTTCTCGACCCCGACGGCGGCGAAGGT
>JAYTRT010000249.1:0-1898 GCA_043746045.1 Actinomycetota bacterium
GAGGCCGTGATCGACCGCTTGATCTCCACCCGAACAGGAGCCCGTCGATGACACCGCCGATCAGCACGTCGGAAATTCTCGAGACCCCCGCCCACGCCCTGATCGAGCGGATCTGGGCACACCACATCGAGCCGGCCCTGCACGACTACATCCGAATCCCGAACGTCTCCGAGGCCTACGACGCAAAGTGGGACGAGCACGGCTACATGCAGCAGGCCGTCGACCTGATTCGCGACTGGTGCGCCGGCCGCCCCATCGCGGGACTGACCATCGAGGTCAACGAATTGCCGGGTCGGACGCCACTGATCGTGATGGAGATCCCCGCTGCGAACGGTGGGTCGAACGACGACACGGTTCTGCTGTACGGACACCTCGACAAGCAGCCGGAGATGACCGGCTGGCGCGAGGGGCTCGGGCCCTGGACCCCGGTCGTCGAGAACGGACGGCTGTACGGGCGCGGCGGCGCCGACGACGGCTATTCCGCGTTTGCGTCGCTGGCCGCGATCGAGGTCGCCCAGGCAACCGGCATGCCGCACAACCGTTGCATCGTGTTGATCGAAGCCAGCGAAGAAAGCGGGAGTCCCGACCTTCCCGCCCACCTCGTCGCACTGCGCGACCTGATCGGTACGCCGTCATTGGTGCTGTGCCTCGACAGTGGCTGCCTCGACGACGATCATCTGTGGGTGACGACATCGCTGCGTGGGCTTGCTGCGTGCACCGTGACGGTCAATATCCTCACCGAGGGCGTGCACTCAGGCGAGGCGAGCGGCATCGTTCCGTCGTCGTTCCGGATCCTGCGCGAACTGCTCGACCGGCTGGAGAACTCGACGACGGGCGAGGTCTTGCTGCCCGAGTTGCACGTGGCGATCCCCGAGAACCGCGTGCGTGAAGCGACCGATACGGCCGCCGAGTTCGGCGCGCCGTTGAGCACGCATCTGCCCTTCGTACCCGGCGCGCATCCCGTGGTCGAGGACGGCGCCGAGCAGTTGCTCGCGCATACCTGGTACCCGACGCTGTGCATCACCGGGGTCGCCGGAATTCCCGACGTCTCGATCGCCGGGAACGTGCTGCGGCCGTCGACCAGCCTGCAGGTCAGCTTCCGCCTCCCGCCGACATGCGACGACGAGGCGGCGCTCGCCGCGATCCAGCGCGGGCTGACCGCCGATCCGCCGTACGGCGCCAAGGTCGTCATCGAGGCAGCGCAGTCGGCGCCCGGCTGGAACGCTCCGCCGTTCGCATCCTGGCTCGACGAGGCGTTGCATCTCGCCTCGACCGAGTACTTCGGCCAGCCGGCTCGGGCCTTCGGCGAGGGCGGGACGATTCCGTTCATGGGGATGCTCGCGAAGATGTTCCCCGAGGCTCAGTTCGTGATCACCGGGGTGCTCGGGCCGGGCAGCAATGCCCACGGCCCGAACGAGTACCTCGATCTGGTCTGTGCCCGCAAGGTCACGGGTTGCCTGGCGCGGATCATGGCGTCGCACTCGACTCGCGCTCGCTGACGACACCGATGCCACCGGTGGAGTCTGCGGACCTCGTTGCCTGGCGCACCTTCTGCCGAGGCCTCGAGGTGCTCGGCGAACGAATCTGCGCCGACGACTTCCCGACGGATCCGAACGCACGCGCCGAGGGGTTCCGGCACATTCTGCGGATGATGAACTTCGCCTCGCAATGGGCGGTCGAGTTCGGTGATCCCGACTTCCCCGCGTTCGTCAGGACGACAGACGATGCCGTCATGTTCGGTGGACCGAGCGCCGACAACCGCAACCTGCGCGCACGCGTCGACGGGAACGGCACATACCGGATCACCGGGCGGATCGGATCGGCGTTCGACGTGCTGTTCACAGCGACCGGCGGCGACATGGCGCTCGGCCAGACCAGCGTCAGCGACGAGCGGTCGG
>JAYTRT010000250.1:0-1895 GCA_043746045.1 Actinomycetota bacterium
GCGATGATCCAGAACGGCACGTGTTTCACCCTGTACCACCGCGGAACGATTTCGAAGCCGACGGCGTTCGAGCCTGGCGACGGGGGAAACTCGGCTGCGAAGTGGTTCTGGCCAATGGGCGGTCAGACCTTCGATGGCAAGTTGTACATGTTCTGGGCGGAGATGCAACGCGACGGCTACGACCCGACGGGCGCCGATGGTCTTGGTTGGCATCCGACCCAGACCTGGCTCGGTGTGTACGACGCGAAGTCGTTGAATCGTCTTGGCTTCTCACCCGCTCCGAACAGCGGCACCTATCCGATCTACGGGTACGCAGTGGACAGCGACGCCTCGTACACGTATCTGTTCGGGAACACGTTCGAGCAGAACCTGCAGCGCGAGGGCGGATACGACCAAGGCCCGCATTCGGGGACGAAGATGTTCCTCGCCAGAGTGCCGCTCGGCGATGTCGGGGCAACGCCCGAGTACTACTCGAACAACACGTGGACCGCCGACTCGACCCAGGCGACGCCGATCTCGGAGCGGTACTGGGCCGAGAACCCGATGCAGCCGCGCTACCTCGGTGGGCAATGGGTCGCCGCCACCAAGGTCGACGGCTATTGGGGCGACGAGTTGTCGATCGATGTCGCCAACGACCCATGGGGGCCATGGACGACGGTGGCGCGGCACGGGTTGTCACCCCGAGGGGGTGACCCGCTGAAGAACACCTATCACGCGTATCTGATGCCGTGGCTGTCGGGCGGTTCGCTGGTCGTCAGCGTGTCGAACAACGCCAAGAACATGTTGCGTGATGCGTGGCCTTCCCCCGAGCGCTACCGCCCGATGTTTTTCGGGGCGGTGCTCGTGGCTCCGCCGCCTTCGGTCGACACGACGACGACCTCGGTGGCCGAGACTTCGACGACGGTGGTCGAGACGACGACGGCCACCCCGTCGACCCCCAGCACCAATGCGCCGGCGACAACGAACACCACTGCCGTTCCGCCGACCACGTCGTCGACGACACCCGTCACGCATCCACCGCCGACCGCACCGCCGGAGACCAATACGCCTGCGACCGTTCCGCCGGCCACGGTTCCGCCTGCGACGGTTCCGCCGGCGACCACTCCGCCCGAGACCACTCCGCCAGAGACCACGGCACCGCCCACCACAGTTCCGCCGGCGACCGTTCCGCCCGCGACAGTCCCGCCCGAGACCACGTTGTTCGATCCGTCGAGCACCTCGAGTTCGACCCTGGCCCACTGAGACGCCGCCCGTAAGCTCGGCCTGATGGGTACCAACATCTCTGCGCAGACGTCGCACATCGGATTGTGTGTCACCGACCTCCACCGATCGCTGCGTTTCTACTGCGAGGGTCTCGGGTTCGAGAAGGTGTTGACGTACGACCTCGACGACACGATGCTGCCCGGGCTCGGCGACGGACTCGAAGTCTCGTCACCAGTTGCGGTGACATCACAGTTCATCGAGCTCGGCGGTCTGAAGATCGAGTTGCTCGGCTACACCTCGCCGGTGCCGACCGGCAGTCCGTCGTCCAGCCGCGGAACGGTCGGTCTGACGCACATCTCGTTCTACGTCGACGACGTCGATGTCGCCGCCGCCCGTCTTGTCGAGTGCGGTGGCACGATCATCGAATCGACCCGTGTGTCACTCGGGATCGAGATCGTGTTCCTCGCCGATCCGGACGGAGCTCGGGTCGAGCTGATGTCACCGAAGCCTCGCTGACTGATGGCCGGCCCGAATCTGCGACAACCGGATCTGCGACAGCTGGCGCCGCAGCCGCGAGCGCATCTCTCGTCCGTCCCGGTCTATCTGCCGGGGAGAAGCGCCGAGGAGGCAATGGCCGAGCACGGCATCAGTCGAGCCGTGAAGCTGGCGTCGAACGAGGTGCCGTTCGGCCC
>JAYTRT010000251.1:0-1892 GCA_043746045.1 Actinomycetota bacterium
CGATGGCGATGACCTTGATGTCCGGATTCTGTTCTTTGAGGTACCGGCCGGTCCCCATCAGCGTTCCACTGGTTCCGAGGCCGGCGACGAAGTGGGTGATCTCGGGAACGTCTCTGTAGATCTCGGGGCCGGTTCCTTCGTAGTGAGCCTGAGGGTTGGCGTCGTTGCCGTACTGATAGAGGAAGCAGTACTCTGGGTGGGCGGCGGCCATCTCTTGGGCACGTCGAACCGCGCCGTTGCTGCCCTCCGGCCCAGGCGTGAGAATGATCTCGGCACCGAAGACGGACAGCATCTGACGACGCTCGGTGCTGACGCTCTCCGGCATCAGGATCTTGATCGGATAACCCTTGATCTTGGCGATCGCCGCGAGCGCGATCCCGGTGTTGCCGGACGACGGCTCGAGGATCGTCTGACCGGGTTGCAGGCGTCCGTCCTTCTCGGCCTGCTCGATCATTGCCTTGGCGATCCGGTCCTTCACCGAGCCGAACGGGTTCTGTCCTTCGAGCTTCGCGTAGATCCGCACCCGAGGGTTCGGGGACAGGTTGCTGACGTCGATCATCGGGGTGTTCCCGATCATCTCGTACACGTTGCTGAATGGCACCACGACGTCCTCCGCAGGCGAGATCAATTCCCGATGTTTCTCATCGGGATTGTATCGACGGCCGAGATTGGCGAGCTCACTCGTTCCAGTATTCGCGCCGTTCGGTTTCGGGGTCTTCCCTGCCACTCTGCAATCGGTAACCCGGGCTGCCCGCTTCGATCCACTCGCCGACGAACGCAAAGAACTCGTTGCCGAACGGGTCGACGTCGTTCATCGGCATGTTGCCACGTCTGATCACCCAGTCGTTCGGCGCGAGTTCGGCCGCGTCGGCGAGATGAGCACGTGCACCGTCGACGTCACCTCGGTCATGAAGGAGCACAGCGATGCGACGGTGGAGACGGGCCTCTTGCAACGCGGGCGATGGTTGTTCCATCAGCTCGGCCACGGTGGCATCGTCGAGATCGCGCTCGCCATCGATCACCCATTTGCGGAGATGGTCATGATGAACGGACGAGTCGACGTGGGCGAAGGCCCGGAACCGGTCGTCGCCCATTGCGGTGTCTGCCGGACGGACGACACGACCGTCTTCGTCGATCCACACCGTGGCCGGCACGTTGACGATTCCGTAGCGTTCGGCCACCGCATATTCACGGTCGACGGCATAGATCAGGCCGGGCGCGGCATCCGTCCATTCGCGCAGCGCTTCGACATCGCTGTCGATGGCCACGGCGATGATGGTCAGGCCGTACGGTCCGAGTTCTTCCTGAAGCGTCTGCCACACGGGCAGCTCATACCGACAGCCTCACCAACTGGACCAGGCCAGGAGCAGCACCTTGCGCCGATCGAAATCGTGCAGATTGACGGGGCGGCCCTGCATGTCGTCGAGCGTGAAGTCGGGCGCCTGCAGGCTCGTCATCTCGTCGGCGCGCGCTGCGGCCGAAGCGCCGAGTGCCGCAATGCCCCTCGCTGTGTCCACGACAGCGCTGCGGCCGATCACCGGAGCGGCACCGAGCAGGTCGACGAGTCCATCGACAAGCACCCTGTCGCGCTGATAGATCGGCGCACAGACGTCGCCGCGACACATGCCTTCGGGCTTCAGCGTCCAGCCGGTCAACGACTCGAACGCATCAGGCTTCATCAGCCAACGGTCGCCAGAGGCAACGTCGACCTCGACGTGATCCATCACACCGCTCGCCGTGTCGTTGATGACTGTCGCCATATTCTCGCTCCCCTGATCCGGTCAGCCGACCGCGATTGCTTCCTCGGTGATGGTGCCGTCGACCAGAAGATAGCTGCGTGCCTCAGGAGACTCGCGCTTCAGGCTGACGATCACATAGTGCCACGTCGGATC
>JAYTRT010000252.1:0-6098 GCA_043746045.1 Actinomycetota bacterium
TGCTCGCCCGCCATCACGGCGAGATGGTCCGCCGCTCGACGATCGCCACGGAGGTCTGGGAAGCAGACCTCGGCTTCGTCCAGCGCACCATCGATGTGCATGTCTCGTCGCTACGCAGCAAGCTCGGCAATCCGCCGGGGTTGCTCAGTTACATCGAAACCATCCGAGGCGTCGGTTACCGGTTGCGGAGGTGAAGACCCATCGCCTCCGTTGGCAACTCGCGCTTGCGCAGGCAACGCTGGCCTTGGGGCTGCTTCTCGGTGGCACTGTCGTGCTCGCCAGCAACACCGACGACCTCCGTCGCGCCGAGGCCGCCGCGGGTGCACAACGTGACGCAGCCGTGTTGGCTGCGCAGGTCGGTCCACGACTGGCCGCCGGACGCGCGATCGACGCCATTCTGGCAACGTCGGCTTCGGCTGGACGCAAGGTCCAGGTCGTCGATCCGAACGGGCAGAGCCTCGGTGGCGACGACCTGATCACACAGCCTCACATTTCGGATGCGGTCGACGAGGCGTTGAACGACATCAGCGCGACGCCTGACGAACGAGGCATCGGAGACGGTGCAGAGGCGATCGGAATTCAACCGATCCTGACCGATGACGAACTGGAAGGGGTGGTCGTCGTCACCGAGGTTGCGCCTGCCCGCAGAGGATGGCGCGAGCTCTACGGGCTGGATCCGTGGGCAGCAGCTCTGCTGTGCGCTGTCGCCGCAGCGCTGGGTTGGTGGCTCGCCGGCCTGATCACCAAGCCGCTCGCCAGGCTCACCGATCAGGCTCGTGCGCTCCTGTTGTCCGGTGCCTCGCCGCTCGCTCCATCGGCGCGGATCACCGAGGTCGCGGTACTCGGAACGGCGATCGAACGGGTGGGCACGAAGATCGCCAACGAGTCCTTCGTTCGCGAGCAGATGGAGATCGATCTACGGCGCATCGCGCACGAGTTGCGAACCCCGCTGACCACGATCCGTCTGCGTCTCGACGAACTGTCCGACGCCGATGTCCATGCCGGAGACACCGAAGTGCTGAACTCGGTCACCGGCCAACTGGATCGCCTCGATCGGCTCGCCGGTCAGGTATCACAGCTGCGTCATCTCGGTCAGGAGATGGTCGACGTCGACGCCGGCAAGATCGCAACGGTCGTCATCGCCCGTCTTCGACCAGTGGCAGACTGGGGCCGCGTGGAATTGCAGCTGTCGTTGCGGGCCGACGTTCACATCCTGGCCGAGAGCGACGCGTTCGAAGACGCACTGTCCAACGTGACCGAGAATGCGATCAAGCACTCGCCCCGGGGTGGCCGGGTTCGTGTCGTGGTCGACGTCCGCGACGATGAAGCAGTGATCGAGATCAGCGATGTCGGCCCCGGTATTGCTCCGGGCCTGCGCGACCTCGTCATCCGGCCCGGCGTTCGATTCACCGGGTCGAATCGCGTGCCTGGCACGGGCCAGGGGCTGGCGATCGTCGCCGCTGCCATCGACCGGATCGGCGGTGCCCTGGAGCTGGAAGAGGTCCTTCCTCACGGGACGCTGGTGCGGATGGTGTTGCCCCTCATCGCTTGAAACGGGCCGCTCTGAAGTAGAACTTCGAGTCGGGCACCTGGCTTTCACGGCCGATGGTCGACCAACCCATATCGAGCATCTTGAGTCGAACGGCGACGAGGATCAGTTCGCGGAACTTCTTGCCCGAGGTGCGTGACGTCATTGCTCCGGTCAGCGCCGAGTCAGCTTCGATCAGGCGGATCACGCCGGCCAGCGGAGGGCGATCGTGCTCCTCTGCGCTCACCATTCGTGCTTCGTTCTGCGGATCGTTGAGCAGATCGAGGAGTCGTTGCACCACCGCTGGATGCGATGTCAACATCGGCAGATGAGCCGCAGCGGACTTGTCGGCCTTGAAGGTGGCAAGGGTCAGGGTCACTCGGAGAGTGTAATGATTCTCGGATGGACCAACTGTCAGCTCTCGACCAGGCCGCCCGTGAGTTCTCGACCCGCGTCGAGGCAATGGACGATTCGCAATGGAACGCTCCGACGATCTGCACCGGATGGAATGTGCAGACGCTCGTCGACCACGTCGTCGGAGGAAGTCGGATGGCAACAGCACTGGTCGCTGGGGCAACTGCCGAGGAGGCTGTCGCGGTGCTCGGTGCGCGATCGTCCGGCGAGCCGGTCGAAACGATGCGAACCGCATTTGCCGGACAGGCAGCGTCGTTCACCGAGCCGGGCGTGATGACAGCGACGGTCCACCATCCGACGCTCGACATGACCGGCGAGCAGTTGCTTGGTTTCCGCACCTTGGACCTCGCCCTGCATGCCTGGGACCTGGCCCGATCCCTTGGTTTCGAGGAGCAGTTGGATGCCGAGTTGGTTCAGCAGATGTGGGATTTCATCCAGCCCATCGCCCCGGTGATCGGCTCGCTGGGAATCTTCGGCGACGGTCCCAGCGGCAACGTGCCCGACACCGCCGCGCTGCAGACGCGGTTGATCGATCTGGTCGGTCGCCGGCCCTGACTTCGTCGGCCGATCTGCCCGGGTGTGCAACGCTGCTGACCATGACCGATCTGCAACCCCGGCAACATGGGCACCACCTGGCACACAGCATCCAGGAGGTGAACGGCATTCGCATCCACTGCGTCGAGGCCGGCGAGGGCCCGCTCGTCCTGCTGATCCATGGTTTTCCGGAGTCGTGGTACTCCTATCGGCATCAGCTCCCCGCTCTGGCCGAGGCCGGCTACCGAGCGGTCGCGATCGATGTTCGCGGCTACGGGCGCTCGTCGAAGCCGACGCCCATCGAGGCCTACCGGATGACGCAGAAGGTGCTCGACAACGTCGCGCTCGTGAAGGCGCTGGGCGAGCAGCAGGCGGTGATCGTCGGACATGACTGGGGCGCCCCCATCGCGTGGAGTTCTGCGCTGATGCGTCCTGATGTCTTCCGCGCGGTGGCCGGGCTGTCGGTTCCGTATGCGGCCCCTGGCGATCACCGCCCGACGGATGTCTTCCGGTTCATGGCCGGGGCCGACGAGTTCTACATCGAGTACTTCCAGCAGCCCGGCCGTGCGGAAGCCGAGATCGAGGCCGATGTCCGACGCTGGCTGATCGGTTTCTACTTCACCCTGTCCGGCGACACGCCGCCGCTGCAGCCGGGCCAGCCGAGCGTGGCGATGATCGCCGCAGGGGCCAAGATGAGCGACCGCTTCGCCTATCCGGAGACTCTGCCGGCGTGGATGACGCCCGACGATCTGGACTTCTACGTCGAAGCCTTCGAGCAGAGCGGATTCACCGGCGGACTGAATCGCTACCGCAACGTCGATCGGGATTGGGAAGATCTGTCCGTCTTTCGCGGCAAGCCGATCGAGGTGCCGGCCCTGTTCATCGGCGGGGACCGCGATGGACCGACACTGTGGGGCATGTCATCGATCGAGAAGTTCTCCACCACCCTGCCGCGCTTGCACCGTTCGTTGATCCTTCCGGGCTGCGGCCACTGGACCCAGCAGGAGCGGCCGGCAGAGGTCAATGAAGCGCTGATCGAGTTCCTGGCAACGTTGGGGTGAGGATGTCAGCGATCGAGCAGAAGGCCAGCCGCAGACCGGATCGCGGCGATGTGATCGTCGACGGTGTGGAGGCCGAGACGCATCGTGTCGATGGTCAGGTGGCTTGCTCCGGCTGAGCGCCAGCGCTCAGCCTGATCGCTGAACTTGTCGGGGCTGTCGACGGACCAGCTGACCCGACCTTCCATACCGATTGTCGATAGATCGCGGCCGGCCTGGGTGGCGGAGGTGGCGATCACCTCGAGCGCAGCGTCGAGCTCCGGACCCGGCCGCACCTGCGGGAACCACCCGTCCGCGAGTTGTCCCATCCGCCTGTAGGCCGCGGTGGACGAGCCACCGATCCAGATCGGAATCGACTGCTGGACAGGCCGCGGTGCCAACCCCGCCCCGCGAACCTGTTCGTGGGCGCCCTCGTGCGTCACCGATTCCTCGGTGAACAGTCGGCGCAACAGGACGATCTGCTCACTCATTCGCTTGCCGCGATCGTTGAACGATTTGCCGAGCGAAACATACTCGACCTCGTTCCAACCGACCCCGACGCCGAGTCGGAAACGACCGTTGGTCAACAGATCCACTTCGACGGCCTGCTTGGCGACCAGCGCCGTCTGACGCTGGGGCAGGATGATCACACCGGTGACGAGTTCGACGGTCGTGAAGGCCGCCAGGAACCCGAACATCACGAACGGCTCGTGGAACGTGGTCGCCAGATCGTACGGGCCATTCCAGTTCTGGTACACGGCGGGATCGGCGCCGACCACGTGGTCGTACGCGAGGATGTGCGTGTAGCCGAGGCCCTCGACCGCTTCGCCGTACGCACGCAGCGCGCCACGATCTCCGCCGAGTTCTGTCTGTGGGAAGACGACACCGATCTTCATCGTGCGCTCGCCGCGGCTGTTGCTGCTGTGCGCGCGATGCGTGCCGTGCCGACCGTGCGTGGGACGGCGATCACGCCCGCTCGTGCGCCCTCGATGTACCCGTCGATCGAGGTCCAGGTGACGGTGCCGTTGACGACGACGGAATCGATGCCGATCGATCGACGGATCCAGCGCGTCCCGTGCCCCGGAAAGTCGTCCGATGGGATCTCCGGACCGCGCCCGATCGTGGCTGGGTCGAACACCACCACGTCCGCCGCGTATCCCTCGCGGAGCAACCCGCGACCCTCGAGGCCCCAGATGTTGCACACGTCGGAGGTGACCTTCTTGACCGCTTGCTCCAGTCGGAGGACGCCGGTTTCACGGACGAACTGCGACATCAGGAACCCGATGTCGCCGTAGGTCGAGAACGAGCCGACGTGAGCGCCGACATCGCTGGCACCGACGTGCACGTTCGGATGAGCGAGGAGTGCGCCGACCGCAACCGCATCCACGTGACTGATGTTCGAGCGGATGAACCATGTGCCGAGGTCCTCCTCGACGGCGAGCGCGATCAGAGCTTCGGCCGGAGACGTACCCCGTTCGGCTGCCAGTTCGCCCACCGTGCGGCCGACGAGATGGCGGTTCTTCTCCAACGCGACCTCGCGGATCACGATGGTGGCTGCGTTCAGCGCGAACGCACTCGACGCGCTCAGCTGATCGAGCGCCGCGACCATCGTCGAACGGGTCGTCGGATCGTTGAGTGCGGCGAGTTTGTCGGCCCTGCTCGGCAACGACAGCACCGCCCACCAGCCAGGAATGACGAGGAACATGATGCTGCGCTGATCGAGGGTCCAGCTGATGTCGATCGGTCGGGTTTGTACCTGCGGCCAGACCCGTGCGCCTGCCGCGACTTCGCGCTCGACGGCCGCCATGATCGCATCCGTGGCGCCGGGTGCCGACGTGTTGTGGAACAGCGGTGAGAGCGTGGTCGGAATGCCGAATCGGCGGGACAGATCACCGAGCATCTCGACACGAGACACCGTCAGGTCGGCGTCGTAGAACTCGTGCACGATCTGCAGCATCCTGCCGCGCTCGCCGAGGATTGCGCACAGGGCTTCCAACTCGCTGTGCTCGGCGAACCGGCACGGGACCGGCATGAAGTCCTCCTCGATGTCGACGAAGCTGGTCGAGAGACCAACTGCGCCGGCATCGAGGCAGGCCCGCAGCGCATCGCACATCGCTGCGACTTCTGTGGCCGTTGCAGGACGGCGGGAGTCGTCGCCGAGGACGAACAGGCGCAGCACCGAGTGGCCGACAAGTGGTGCGACGTTGAGCGCGAGGTCCGAGGCGAGCGTGTCCAGCAGGCCCTCGAACGACTCGCCCCAACGCCAGTCGACACCGGTGTCGAACGCGGCGGCCGGCATTTCCTCGATCAGACGGAACATCCGCGAGAACCGGTCACGATGCTCGGCGCGAACGGGTGCCATGCTCAACGAGCAGTTGCCGGTGACGACGGTGGTGATGCCGTGCTCGATCGTGGGGAACACGAACGGGTCGAACAACAATTGCGCGTCGAGATGCGTGTGTGGGTCGACGAATCCGGGGGACACGACCAGGCCGGTCGCATCGATCACGCGTCGGCCGTCGGCATCGGTCAGCGGCCTGCCCACGCTGATGATGCGGCCGTTCTCGATGCCGACGTCGCCGAGG
>JAYTRT010000253.1:0-17756 GCA_043746045.1 Actinomycetota bacterium
AGGATGTCGATGGCCGTCGAATAGACGACAGCGTCGAGGCCTCCGAGCGCATCGACGGCATTGCCGACGACCTCTCGGCACGACGCCTCGTCGCGCACGTCGCAGATCAGTCCGACCGACCGGCCACCTGCCTCGACCGCTGCAGACTGGACCAATTCGGCCCGTCGGGCGGCAAAGGCGACATCGGCCCCGTCGGCGGCCGCCTGGAGTCCGAGTACGCGTCCGATTCCGGACGAGGCACCGACGACGAGCAGACGAGATCCCTGTAACGACTTTGTTGCGGCCACGGGGCCGAATGTAACGCCGACGACCGGCGGGGCTGGGACCCGACGCCCGCGGCCGAATCGTCGGCAGGGCCCGAACTCCGTGTCTACAGTCGACACATGAACGTTGCTGCCGATCTCCGCCGACGGACGACGTCGCGAACTGCGCGCCAGACCATCTTCCTGCCGATTCTCGTGATCATGCTCGTCGCCTCGTGTTCGTCGACGGCGCCGAATGCCTCGCCGCCGCCCAGCGCGACGAGTGCGTCGACGACCAAGGCTGCGGCCACTTCGCCGCCGGCCACTGCGCCCCGGACAACCACGCCCGCGACCACCGCACGCCCGACAACCACACCCCCGACGACCACACCCCCGACAACCACACCCCGGACGACCACGACGACGCCACCGACGACCACGACGACGCCGATCGATGTGTCGTCGACGCCGTACGGGAAGGCCCTCGCCAACCTGTCCGAGGACGGGACGCGCACGCTGGATTCGGCCCTGCAACTGTTTGCGATCGCGATCGCCCCACTCCCTGGTGTCGACGCCCCGACGGACACCACCGGTGTCACCTCTGGAACGCTGGCCCTGAAAAACGTGCTCGCCGTCTATGACCAACTGTCGCCGGAGCAAAAGGCCGTTGTGGACGCGGCTCGTCTCCCCTCCGATTCTGCACAGAATGCATCCGTGCCGGCAGGTTTCGCGCAGTCGCGTCGGGACGTCATCGCCGACCTCGTCGTCGCCCTGGTGAAGCAGTACCGCGCCGACATCGCCGCCAAGGTCGGGGACATCCCCGGCCCGATCGATGTGTCGGTCATTCCGTTGAAGAAGGACTTTGGCCAAGCCGACCCGAAGTTCGCGGGCGGCGTGTACAGCGGGTGCCGTGTGAAGATCGATGCGATCAACCGGGCCGATCTGACCGTCATCGCGAACACGGTCGCGCACGAGGTGTTCCACTGCTTCGAGGCCGCCGAGGCCAAGACCCTCACCCTTTGGAACGCGACCGGGGACTGGTTGGTGGAGGGCGCCGCGGAATGGGTCGGCGCAGACGTCACCAAGCCAGACGGAACCGAGATGAAATGGTGGCGCGATTATCTGACCAAGTCGACGACCCCGCTCTTTGCGTGGACGTACCAGGCGATCGGATTCTTCTCACATCTGGACGAGACCGGCACCTCACCCTGGTCGGTGTTCCCGGCAATGTTCGCGGCCGGTGGGAACGCCGCCGCGTTCGCCGCCTCCGGCGCGGCTGCAGACCCGTTCATGACCAGCTGGGGATCGGGTTTCTATCGTGACCCAGCACGGGGCGTCGCATGGGACACGACCGGTCCCGGAATCTCCGCCGACCAAACCACGCCGATGAGCCTGAAGGTGTCGAACGGAGACAACCTCCCGGTCTCCGCCGGCCCCTACCGACACGCGAGCTACGCACTGTTCATCACCGCCGACATCGTGATCGTCCAAGGCAACGGGTTCGTGCGTCTGAACGACGGTACGACGGACATCCCGAAAGTGACGTCCGAGAGGTACTGCACGCGGTCCGGAGGCTGTGGCAAGTGCCCGGACGGCACACCACTGCCCGACAACCCGTCGCCGTTGGCGCCGGACCCGCTGATCGCAGTGTCGAGCGCCGATCAACAATCGAGCGGGACGATCATCGGCCTCAGCATCGAGGACTATTGCAAGGCGCACACGGCCGTGTGGGTCCACCTCGACCGCCCGGCAGCGACAGGTGTGCTCGCCGGGACCGTGGTCGAGTTGTACGGCTGCGACGGCCCGTTCGGCACATGGAACGGGGTGTTGCGCTCTGGTGGCCTCGACGACGGCGCAGGATTCACCGTCGCCTTTTCGGACATCCCGGTGTCGTTCGCGTTCGCCGGGTTCGGAGCGCAGACCGTTCACACGACGGCCAATGGCAACGTTCCGACACCGATCGGCAACATCACGCTCGACCTCGAGTTGGACGTCGCCATCGACACGGTCGGATCCGGCCTGTCGATCACCGGTCAGGGCACGGCTGGATCGAGCATCATCTCCGTGACCGATTTCCTGGCTTCTCCACTCGGCAGCCTGCAGATCGAGCCGGCCCCAGCGGGCTCCTGCGACTGACCAGTTCAGCAGGTGTGGTCTAATTTCGGCAGCGGATGGACATAGCGCAGGTACGACAGATGGGTCACAGGGACGGGGACAGCGTGCAACAGGATTCTTTGACGGTCGAGACCATCGATCACGACACCGAGACACACGCATATCGGCTGCGCTTGACCGGCGAACTCGACCTCGACGGCGCGTCGCAGTTGACGGAACGGTTCGACGAGTGCATCGACGCTGGCGCGCTGTTGATCATCGTCGACGCCTCACAGGTCCAGTTCATGGATTCGAGCGGCATGCGCGCCATCATCGGGGCCGGCAACAAGATGTCGGCCGGCGGCGGCCAGCTGCTCATCGACGGAATCAGCGGCGCCGTGCAGCAGGTGTTGGAGATCAGTGGGGTTCTCGAGCGGTACCGGAAGAAAACGGAGCCAGCGTGAAGCCTCCGCGGGTCCTCCTCGGCGTGGTCGTGATCCTGCTCGGATTGCTGTTCATGTTCCAGGGTCTCGGTTATGTCAAAGGAAGTTCGATGACCAACTCGAACTTCTGGGCGGTCGCCGGACCGGTGATCGCGCTCGTCGGTGCGGCGTTGCTCTGGTCCGGGTTGCGCGGCCGTAGAGGCCGATCCGGATCGGCCGATGACATCTGAGGGCGCAGCGTCTCCCGGCTCGCCGGTCGGGCGCAGGATCGTCCTCGGCCTGGCCGGCTTGGGTGTGGCCGGTGTACTCGGCGGCCGAGCGATGCAGGACCGGATGGCGGCGTTGCTGGGGCCGATCGAAAATCGTGATCCCACGGGACTGATCTCCCTGCTCCCGCTCGGCAACACGTTTCGGTTCTACTCGGTCACCGGCGGCGTGACGAACAAGACCGCCGCAAGCTACCGATTGGACGTGACGGGCCTGGTGGCTCACACCGCCACGTACACACTCGCGGATCTGCAGGACATGCCGCAGACATCACTCGTTCGCGACTTTCAATGCGTGACGGGCTGGCGCGTCCCCGAAGTGCATTGGAAGGGCGTCAAACTGTCCGACATACTCGACGCTGCACAACCGCTGCCGGCGGCGACCGCACTGCGGTTCCGGTCGTTCGACGGCACGTATACGGAGAGCCTGACCCTCGACCAAGCCCGCCGAACGGACGTGATCGTCGCCCTCGAGATGCTCGGCCGCCCCGTCTCGCACGACCACGGCGGACCGGTGCGGATGTACATCGCGCCGATGTACGGATACAAGAGCACGAAGTGGCTGTCCGGCATCGAACTCACCGCCGATGTGGTGCCCGGATACTGGGAGGACACCGGCAACTACGATGTCGACGGATGGATCGGAGGCTCCAACGGACGCCAGGACGACCCCGTTGGCTGACGTGTCGGCCGATGCCGAGGATCACCTGCCTGCTGGAGCGCGCCGCGTGCGCGTCGTTCGATTCAGCCTCGGTGAACGTGTCGTCCACCGGTCCGTGGCGATCCTGATGCTGACGTGCATCGCCACCGCCGCAATCCTGTACAACGGTTTCCTGGCCGTACCCGTCGGCCATCGGCGACTGGTCAAACTGGTCCACGTCTACTCGGGCTACGCGTTGCCGATCCCGATTCTGCTCGGCCTCGTCTCCGCCGCATATCGATCCGACCTCGGGCGACTGAATCGTTTCAGCCCGTCGGACTGGCGATGGCTGCGCACGCGTCGCCGCCGCGACGGGACCATCCGAGTGTCCAAGTTCAACGCCGGACAGAAGCTGAACGGTGCACTCAGCGCCGGATCGATCATCGTCATGCTGCTGACCGGAACCCTGATGTACTTCCCCGACCTCGCTCGATTGTCGTGGCGAACGGGTGCCAGTTTCGTTCACGACTGGTTCGCCCTGGCGCTCGGTCTGCTCGTCATCGGACACATCTCGTTCGCAGTTCGTGATCCGGAATCGCGTCGCGGCATGCGCACGGGTTCCGTGTCGGCCTCCTGGGCACGACGGCACCACTTCTCGTGGGCCACCGAGCTCGGTGTGGCCGATGAAGACGCCGAGAACAGCAGCATCGAGAACACCAGCATCGAGAACAACAGCATCGAGAACACCAGCATCGAGAACACCAGCATCGACCGTCCCGGGATCTGACTCGCGCCGTCGTCGGGTCGCGATCAGGTTCCCCAGAACCCGTTGACGTCGATGATCAGGTGCGTCGTGGTCTGGGTGTACACGCAGAGTGATCCGTGACCGGACAAACGAACCTGTGCCCCGTTGGCGATCGTGATGCCGTTGGTCGCGTTCAGGGCCGACACCGCCGGGCGGTTCGGGTCACACGGCCACAGTGTCACGAAACCGGCGCCGGACGCGTCTGTCGCGGTGACGTTGACGGACAGGCCCGTTGCGTTGGATGGGATACCACGCAGCCCGGCGAGGGAGAGCTCGTGGGTGGATCCCGCCTCGAGCGGCCCACCCGATGTTCCCAGGTCGAGTTCGGACACGAGGCTGCGGGTGTCCGTCACTCGCATGGTGGCCAGCGGCGTGAACCTGAGGCCTCCGCTGGACGACACGAAGCCCGAGACGTCGGCGACGAGGTCGACCGCGACCGGGCTGTAGAAACACACGGTGCCGGTCGGACTGAGGTCGACGAAGATCGAATTCGACCGCACGCCATCGACGTGCGGGTTGAGCGTCGAAGCCAGAGGCCGATCAGCCGAGCACCCGTAGACGGTGACGAACGAGTCGGCATCCGGGTCGACCGCGGTCACGTTGATCTCCACCGCCTGTGCATCGAGCGGGACGCCGGTGTCCGTACCCGCGATCTGTACTTCGAGCGTCTCTCCGGCGGAGAGCCTTCCCGACGATCGGTGGCCGAGCCGGGTGTCGAATGCGCGCACGGGACCCGTCGGCGTGAACCGCCCGGGCGACGACGGCGAGACATATCCGCTGACGTCGATCACGAGATCGGTTGTCGCGCTCGAGAACACGCACACCCCGCCCGAGACATCGAGGGGGACCAATGCTGCGTTGGCCGTGACCGAACCTGTGGTGAAGTTGACCGTCGAGGCCACTGGGGCCATCGGCGTACATGGATATGCCGTCAGATAGCCATCCTGGGTCGACCCGACGGCCGTGAAATTGGCACTGATCGCCCGGGCGTCTGCGGGTACCGAACCCTGACCGGCCACCTGCACACGCGTGATGCTGCCCTGCGTGGGACGCGACCCGGGCGGCCCGTCACGCGTGTCCACCAGTCGGAACGGGGCCACCGATCGATACCCACCGGCCGGACCGATCACCGTCGTCGTCCCCGCGGTCATCCCCGTCGTCATCCCCGTCGTCGTGCCCGTCGTCGTCCCCGTCGGCATCCCGGTCGGCATCGCCGTCGTCGTCGAGGTCGGCACGCCAAGCGAAATCCGACTCGGTGTGACATCCGGTGTGAGAGCCGGTGTGATGATTGCGGCGATGATCGGGGCGACGACGGCGATCACGGCCGGGGCGACAACCATCGGGCGAATCGCGTTGGGGTCGACCGTGAACGACCACGACACAACGCGGACGTCTGTGGTGATGCGGACGGTGTAGGTGCCGGCGGCGAGCGGATTCCGCGGCAGAACCGTGATGACGTTGTCGCCGGCGAGGATCGCTTTGGCCGTTGGATCAGTGACGTTCTTGTCGAAAAGCGTGCATGTCTGGAGTGGACCTGCCGGACCTGAGATCGATGCGCTCGCGTTGGTCGTGGCCTCCGGCATCAGCGCGAGCACGGGTAGGCCCCCGCCCGACGACCACCCGCACATCGGCAGTGGGTCCGGTGTCTCCACGATGAACCGGTCGAGGCTGGTCGTGCTGGCGTCACCCGGCCAGAGGATCGGAGCGGCGAGGGGCCGACGCACAGCGAGCCCGGACAGGACGTCGACCGTTGCCGCTTTGCGCCACACCAACGGCGCCGCCGGGTCTGTGCATGAACCGTACGACACAGCTGTCAGATTCGGCCGCAGCAGCCCGACCGCATGGAACGGTGCCGCCATCCAGAGTCTGACGAAGCCGTCTCCGGACTTCGTGGAATCGCTCGTGACGGCGACATTGCCGTGCATCCCGGCATATCGTCCGCCGACTGTGTAACCCGGCGCGCTCGACGATTCGTCGTGTGACATTCCATTGGCCAGCATGTAGCAGGCGTGATCACGAGCCCCCTGGGTCAACGTGTCGTTGCTCGCCACGGGGGCAAGCCCGGACATCGCTCGGTACTCGTTGATCGATGCGAGCGCATCAGATTGTTCGACTGCCCCCGAGGGTGCTGCCACCGCCTCCGCGCGCGCCACCACGACCGTGGACCCGACCGCCACGAGCAATGCTGCCGCGCACAGTCGTCTGACATCCCGACCACGGAGAGGGGCGAAGAATAACACTGTTCGTGTCACATCAACCACTGTACGCCGCTCGGGGGAATCGTTTTCTTCAAGATGCGGTCTTGACAAAGACTCGACGAGCTGCCGGCAGCGATGTTGGTCACCGCACCGTCGCCCGACACCGGGGCCGACGAGTCACCGCCGGGTGAGATCTGATGCGCTTTGGTCAGGGAGTTGTCAGGTTGCGCGCCGCTCGTTCGAATCCGTCGGTACCCAGCGAATCAACGTGTAGATAATCGGCGTCGATCGATTCAGCCAATTCGCGGGCGAGGCCGAGCCGCGTCCCGCCGGTCTCGGTGTCGATGACGACGAAACGCACGGTGAGTGGTGACAATCGTGCCGCTGCGATGCGACTCGCGCTCACCGGATCTCCGTCGCCGGCGGTCGCCCGGCCATCGGTGACAAGCACGACGTGACTGTCCACTGCATGCGCACCTGCAGCGCTCTCGAGGACCTCGCGCGCTGCGTCGAGTCCAGCGGCGAGCGGTGTGGTGCCTCCGGTGGCGAGGTCTGTGAGGCGGGCGCGAGCGATCTCCACCGATGCCGTCGGGCGGAGCACGACCTCGGCGGCCTCGCCCCGAAACGTGATCAGCGCAACACGCCCCCGACGCCGATACGCATCACCGAGCAGCCCGATGATGGCCGCCTTGGTCGACGCCATCCGGTGCTCGACACCCATCGACGCCGATGCATCGACAACGAACACGACGAGGTTGCCACGCCGTTGCTCGCGCTCGGACGAACGCAGGTCGTCGACAACAACCGACTGCTCTGCGGTGGTGGCACGACGCACGGCCACGGCGATCGCCGTTGCGTGGGCGTCGAGGGCGGTGCGCCCCGACGCGTCGAAGGGTGCCGATCGCACGAATCGACCGCGGACGGCATCGTTGTTCTCGAAGCCACCCTCCCGGGCACCCGTCGGGCGCGACGATCGCCCGCCGGCCGAGGCGAGCGGTAACGATGCGTTGCTCGCCGAAGCCGGCTGATCGACCTGATCAGGAGACTCGTGCCCCTCGCTCGGAGGCGATTGCGGCAGCAACGCTCGGTCCCATGCCTGGTCCAATTCGCGAGCCGAGATCCCCGGCTCGTCGAACGGTCGGCGACGCCGACGGTGGCCGAGGACCATCTCCGCCACACTGCGTACATCCTCGATCGTCGCAGTCGGACGTCCGTCGATCGCTGCTCGTGCAACAGCGCCCCGGCACAACATCAGATCGGCGCGCAGACCCTCCGCACCGACAGCGACCGCGAGGGCACTGGCGACCGCGATCACCTCATCGGAGAGAGTCACCGCCGCTTGCCCGGCGGTGGCGATGACAGCGCGAAGCACATCGTCGGCGGAAGTGAAATCATCCGCCGAGGATTCAGCGCGGCCCGACGACATCGCCTCGTTCGACTCGACGTCGAGTTGTCGGCGCACGGCGATCGTGCGCGAACTGACAGCGATCGGGGCGATGACTTCGACCGCCAATCCGAAACGGTCGAGAAGCTGCGGGCGAAGCTCCCCCTCTTCCGGGTTCATCGATCCGACGAGCACGAACCGGGCCGGATGGGTGTGCGAGAGCCCGTCGCGTTCGACCCGGTTGACGCCCGAGACTGCGACATCCAAGAGCGCGTCGATCAGATGATCGGCAAGCAGGTTGATCTCATCGACGTACAGGACGCCCCCGTGAGCGGCGGCCAGCAGGCCGGGCCGGAACCGGGGTTGGCCCGTTGTCAGCAGTTCCGCGAGATCGAGTGAGCCGATGACTCGTTCTTCGGTCGCTCCGAGCGGCAACTCGACGAACGGTGCATGTCCAGGGAGGAGCGCGGCGAGGCCGCGTGCGAGCGTCGTCTTGGCTGAACCTTTCTCGCCGCGCAGCAGCACGCCGGCCAGCAGCGGATGTGCAGCAGCCAGGATGAGGGCATCCTTCGCCGTCTGCTGACCGACGACGGCGCTGAACGTCATCCGTGCGGACCGAGCTGGAATCATCGACGCTCTTCCCAACCCTCGGCTTCGAGCAGCGCCTGGCGGAGGGTGGCCACGGCCTCGTCGCTCGCGTTCCACATCTTGCGGTCGACCGCTTCGAGCAACTTCTCGGCAATCGACTTCATCGCCCACGGGTTCGACTGCTCGAAGAACTTCCTGACCGCTGGATCGGCCACATACGACGCCGTCACCTTCTCGTACATCCAGTCATCGACCACCTTCGCGGTTGCGTCGTAGCCGAAGAGGTAGTCGACCGTGGCGGCCATTTCAAAAGCGCCCTTGTAACCGTGACGCTGCATCGCCTCGATCCATCGTGGGTTCACCACCCGTGTGCGCACCACCCGCGCTGCCTCCTCGGCGAGCGAGCGAACCATCGGTCGAGCCGGATCGGACGTGTCGCCGAACCATGCCTTCGGGTCCGCCCCGCTCAGCGATCTGATCGTTGCGATCATCCCGCCGTGTTCTTGCAGATAGTCGTCACTGTCGAAGATGTCGTGCTCGCGGTTGTCCTGGTTCTTGACGGCGACATCGATCGCCGCGAACCGTCGACGCATCGCGTCTTCGTCAGCCACTCCGTAGCCGGCTCGGCCGTACGAGTAGCCGGACCAGGCGATGTAGACCGCAGCCAGATCGTCGTCGGATCGCCACGAGCGCTGCTCCAGGGCGGTGGACACTCCGACGCCATACGCACCGGGCGTCGGTCCGAAGATCCGTGCATCGTCGGCGCCGTTGGCGCGCACGAAGTTCTGGTCGTGTGGTTCGTCGAGCGATGCGGCCAGAACGACAGCATCGTCAACGAGTCGGACCAGGTTCGGGAAGGCATCGCGGAAGAACCCACTGATCCGTAGCGTGATGTCGATCCGAGGACGTCCGAGCTCCGTCAACGGAATCGGTTCGAGACCGGTGACACGTCGCGATTCTGCCTCCCACACCGGGCGGACTCCGAGCAGGGCCAGTGCCTCGGCCACATCGTCGCCCTGGGTGCGCATCAACGCAGTCCCCCACAGCACCAGGCCAACGGTCTTCGGATACGTGCCCTCCTCGGCGAGGTGGCGCTGCAGCAGGGCGTCGGCCAGACGACGTCCGACATCCCAACTGAGCTCGGTCGGCAGGGCCTTCGGATCCAGCGAATAGAAGTTGCGACCCGTCGGGAGCACATGCGCGCCGCCTCGGGTCAGCGTGCCGCTCGGGCCGGCCGGAACGTGCCCGCCGCGCATGCCGTGAAGCAGATTGTCGATCTCGTCGGTGGCCCTGCGCAGATTCGGCACCAGCCATGAACAGACCCACTGCATCGTCGCCGACGAGCCGGGCGGGACCGACCAGTCACGTGATGCCGCGTCTTCGACCAGTGAACGACAATGCGCCTCGATCTCGTCGAGTGCATGCACATCCTCGAGCGAACGGTTCAACTCGGTCGCGACGGACCCACGCAACGAGGCAACCCGGCCGTGGCCGAGTCGAGTGATGGCGAGGACCAGATCGACCAGACCGGCGCCCTCGGGCGCGGCCCCGAGTGTGTGCAACCCTCCACGTATCTGAGCATCTTTGAGGCCACACAGGTAGCCGTCGACGTTGACGATGACGTCGTCGAATTCGTCACCTTCAGGCACGTTCGCGAGGCCGAGATCGCGGTCGATCGACGCAGCGGTCAGCGTCGACCAGATCTTCTGGCGCAGCGCGGGGAGCTTCGACGGGTCCAGGCTCTGAATCTGACTGTACTCGTCGAACAGTTGCTCGAGCTTGGCCATCTCGTCGTACGTGTCGGCGCGCGTCATCGGCGGCAGGAGGTGGTCGATGACCACCGCGTGGGCACGTCGTTTGGCTTGCGCGCCCTCGCCCGGATCATTGACGAGAAAGGGATAGAACAGCGGTACATCACCGAGCGCGGCGTCCGGCCAGCAACCGGCGGACAACGCCAAGGGTTTACCGGGTAGCCATTCGAGTGTGCCGTGCTTGCCGAGATGGACGATCGCATCGGCACCCCACACCTCGTCCAACCATCGGTAGAAGGCGAGGTAGTGATGGGCCGGGGGCAGGTTCGGCGAGTGATACACCGCCACCGGATCGTCGCCGTACCCGCGGGGAGGCTGGATCGCAACGACCACGTTGCCGAGGTCGATGCCACTGAACACCAGTCGGCCATCGTGGATCCGCTGTACGCCGGGTGCGGGACCCCACGAGCTCTCGAGTTCGAGGCGAGCGTCGTCGGGCAGCGTCGCGAACCACGCCGAATACGATTCGGTGGCCAATCCTCCGACGGCAACCTGCAACTGAGCGGGTGTCAGGGTGTCGGCGTCGTATGTCAGTCCGTCGGCCAATTCGGCCATCAACGCGTCGCCGTTCTCCGGAAGGTTCTCGATCGAGTATCCGTCGGTGATCATCGCGTCGAGCAAGCGCATCGCCGATGCAGGGGTGTCCAGACCAACGGCGTTGCCGAGTCGTCCTCGTTTCGTCGGGTACGCGCTGAGGACGATCGCGATCTTGCGCTCGGCCGTCGGTACCCGGCGCAGGCGGGCATACCGGAGGGCCAGACCGGCCAGCCGCCGGACTCGGTCGGGGACGGTGCGATACGCACGAACGGCGTTGCCGAGTTCGTCGCCGTCGTCCACGATCTCGTTGAAGGCGAAGACCGGTCCGATGATCCGACCGTCGAACTCTGGAATGGCGATGCCAGCCGTTGCGTCATAGGGACCGAGGCCACCAGGGTTGTCGAGCCATTCCTCGGACGACTGTCCCGACGACGGCGCCTGGATGATCGGGATGTCCAGGGCCGTCAGAGCACTCGCGTCCCAGTCGTCACCGTCGAGACCGCCGGCGCCTCCGGTGGTACCGGCACCGGCAGGTGAGCCGCCCGTCGCCAACACGGTCGTGATCAGCACGTCGAGGCCCGCTGCGGACAACAGGTCGATCGCCGGCTGGGCGGCATCGCCGCGAAGCGAGTATGTCCAGATCGCGAAGACATCGGCACCGCGCGCCTCGATCGCGTCGCACAGATCGGTCACGAACTGAGTGTTCCCGGCAACGAGGTGGGCCCGATAGAAAACCACACCGATCAGCGGCCGATCGCTCTGACGGAGCGAGGCCCGCCACACTCCGACGGCCGGTACCTCGGCGGGCGGGTCGAAGCCGAATCCCTCGCGCAGCACGGTGTCAGCGAGGAACCGGAGCAAGTGCTCGAAGTTCGTCGGTCCACCGTTGACGAGGTACGCGAACGCATCGGTGAGAATCGCTGTCGGCACCGTCGAGAGTCCGGTCAGCTCGGCATCGGGCACCGCCTCACCGGCAAACGCGAGGAATGGAATGCCACGCCGCACACACTCTGACCTGAGCTGATCGAAGCCGTCCTCCCAGGCCCGACGGCCGCGGAGCAGCCGCACGACCATGCACGTCGGCTGCGGTGATCCAACGCTGTTCACAGCATCGTCGGGGGGGTTCAGATCGCGTTCGAAATCGAAGGTCCACGGCTGCCCGGCGCGCACCCTCGGAAACCCATCCGGAAGTGCCTCGATCGCCGTGCGCAGGGCGAGGATCTCCGTATCGACGTTGGTGATGTACCAGATCATGGACGCAATCCGTTCTGCCTCGAGGTGAGTACGCGTGTCCGGTCGAGGCGAACCCCGGCGGGGTCGGTGAGACTGCAGTCGTCGCAGTACGACGCGCCTTGCGCCCTGTAGAACAGGCAGCAGGTCGTGCGATCGAAATACCAGCCGAGCGCATCGGCGGTTCGGATCGTGGACCAATCACCGAGGCCGTGCAGCCACGGATCTGCGGCAGTGAAGAACTCGTCGGCACGAGCGCGAACGGCCGTGTCCCCCATCAATTGATCGCCGTGTACCGCACGGAAAATGGTCGCCACCGACGCGGCGACGTTGCCCCACAGCAGTCGTTCACCGATGCGCGTGCCGCGCCTGACCGAGGCGATGAACGGTGCCAGGTGGCCATCGAACACCCGCTCCGCGATGATGCCCGCACCGAGGCCGGGCGCGCTCACAGTCGAATCCGTGATCGCCAATTCCGCTGGCCGATTGCGGACGATCCTGATCGCAGTGACCTGCGGAGCCATCGACGGCACCGGCAGCCCGAGAGACCACGCGGCAATCGCAATGCTCGGTACACGGAACGCGTACGACTGCGCGAACAACGAGGCCGTCACCTGTGGGTCGGTCGTCTTGCGACCGGCGGCGGTCGCATCGATCTCGTTGCGGAGCGCACCAGGGTCGGCAATCAGCGAATCGCAGGTGAGCCAACCCTCGTCCGCTGCAGCGGCGGTCGAACAGCGCAGATACCCAACCCGGCCTCGAACCCGATCCAGTACCTCGTCGAACTTCATCCGGTTCCCCGTGCGCCATCAGTTCGCGGCCGTGCCGACGCGATCATCGTTTCGATGGCGGTCATGTCGAGGTGCTCCTCGAGCGCATCTGCGAGGGCCTCGAGAGCCTGTTCACGGACACCGTCGAACGAGACGCCTGCGCTGACGAACCGCTTCCCGCGTCGAACTGCGACATCCTCGAGGAAGGCCCGACGGAACTCGTCGGCTTCGAACAGGCCGTGCAAAGTGGTGCCACATCGCGCACCGATTCGAATCCCGTCGACAGCGGCACCGTGCTCGTCGTGCAGTTCGACGAACGACTCGACGTGCCGCAGCGCGTCGTGTTCGGACAATCGCACCCGCCCGTGGTGGATCTGATAGCCACGCACGGGGCGTCCGTCGACGGTGCCTTCGCGCAGCAGTGTCACCTTCGCTGTCTGGAACTTCGTGTGCACAGCGAGCATTCCCAACCCTGTGACCATGCCGGCCCGACACTCGACGGGATCGTCGATCGACTCGCCCATCATCTGATATCCGCCGCAGATCCCGAGCACCGTTGCACCGCTGGAAGCGACCGCGTCGGCCAGGCCGACACGTCGGAGCCATCCGAGATCGTCGACCGTTGCCTTCGAGCCAGGCAGCACGACGAGGTCGGGGTCACCGAGGCCGGCGCGGTCGTGCACGTAGCGAACCCGTACGCCGGCTTCGATGATCAGCGGATCGAGATCGGTGAAGTTGGAGATGCGTGGGAAGCAGACAACGGCCACATCGAGTTCGTCGGCGATCGCGTCGGCGGACATCGAAGGCCCGCGCTGCAGAGCCATCGAGTCCTCCGCGTCGAGCCCGGTGAACTCGAGCCATGGCACCACACCGACCACCGGTACACCTGTGCGTTCGAGCAATTGATCGCAACCGTCGAGCAGCAGCGCCGGGTCACCGCGCATCTTGTTGATCACCAGACCCTGGACGCACCGCCGCAGGTGGTCGGGCAGCAGGGCAACCGTGCCATACAGCGCAGCGAATACGCCCCCGAGATTGATGTCACCGACGATGATCGCAGCAATCCCCGAGTCGGCGGCGATCCTCAGATTGACGATGTCGTGGTCGAGCAAGTTGATCTCGGTGGGACTGCCGGCGCCCTCACAGATGACGACATCGAACCGCGAACGCAAGTCGTCGAGCGCGTCGAGAACCATCGGCAACAGGTCCAGTTTGACGGCGTGGTACTCGGCCGCGGTCAGCACCTTCCAGGGCGAGCCGTTGATCACCACCTGGCTGGTCCGCTCACCCGTCGGCTTGAGCAGCACCGGATTCATCGCCACCTCCGGTGGAACTCCTGCGGCGAAGGCCTGGAAACCCTGCGCCCGACCGATCTCGTGGCCGGACGTTGTGACGACCGAGTTGAGCGCCATGTTCTGCGCCTTGAACGGTGCGACCGAGATGCCGCGCCTGGCGAGCAATCTGCAGAGCCCGGCGACGATCGTCGTCTTGCCGGCATCCGACGTGGTGCCGCAAACCATCAACGCGCCGGTCAAGCCCACGGATGGCCGCCTGGAGCAGCGCCCGCGGCCGGCTGACACACGGTCGAGCGAAACACGGTCGAGCGATACACGGTCGAGCGATACACGGTCGAGCGATACACGGTCGGGTTGCGCAGGGCAGACCTGCTCCAGCAGGCCACCCGGGGGGCCAGGTGCATGGGTGACGTCTCCAGCGTCGGAACTCGGTTGCGGACGCAGGTGTCCTGGCTCCCGGATCGACACTCGTCCTCGGTCTTCGCGCCCCGAGAGGCCCTGACCACTGCTGAGGATCTGCTACCCGGTGACAGTTGCTGGACAGCCCCGGATTCGCACCGGTGTTCCCTGTGACCGCTTTCGACCGTAGCACAGTCACCCGTCGGCCGACCCTGGACCGCCTACTGTTCTCGGCATGGATGTCGGGCCTCGCGCGAACGCCAAGATCCTGGTCCTCGCCGGTACGTCGGAGGCCACGGAACTCGCGGCCGTCCTCACCTCGAAAGGCTTCGATGTGATCAGTTCACTGGCCGGGATCACCGCCTCCCCGACGGCGCGCGCCGGTGCGGTCCGATCGGGTGGTTTCGGCGGCATCGAGGGTCTGACCGCATACCTGCGCGACGAGCGGGTCCGCGTGATCGTCGACGCGACACATCCATTCGCGGCCGTGATGCCGTTCCATGTCGCCGCCGCAGCCGAACGTGCCGACATTCCTCGATGCCGATTGTTGCGTGATCCGTGGCGCCCCCAGCCCGGCGATCATTGGATCGAGGCAGCAGACCTCGAAGCGGCCGCGATCACCGTGGCCTCGGGTGCGTCCCGCGTCTTCCTCGCCGTTGGCAGGAACAGCCTGCGCCCCTTTGCTCAGCACGTCGGACCATGGTTCCTCGTCCGCACGATCGAACCAGTGGACGACCCGCTCCCCAACTCGCTGGCGATCCACGATCGGGGTCCGTTCACCTTCGAACGCGAGCTGAGCTTGCTGAACGAACATCGGATCGGCACGATCGTCACCAAGAATGCCGGCGGGCAGGCAACGATCGCCAAACTCGAAGCTGCGCGCTCGCTGGGACTGACCGTCGTCATGGTCCAGCGGCCGAGGTCACCAGCGGGCACAACCGTGCCGTCTGTCGCTGCCGCCGCCGAGTGGGTCGACGAGCAGGTTCACTCGTAGGGCATGATCACTCCCCCGGCCCCGCCTGCGCGTTCGTCACCCGCATCGCGGCCCGCTCGACGGGCCGATTCCCGTACGTCGGTTCTCGTCTGCCGAGGTTGCTGCTGCGGCACGATGGCCAAGCATCCGGACGTCGACCACGCGCGACACCTGACCCGGCTGCGGGGAGCTGTCGACTCCGTCGCCGGTGCCACGCTGTGGACGGTCGACTGCCTCGACGCATGCGAGCACTCGAACGTGGTGGTCGTTCGGGTCAACGGCTCGAAGCGATGGTTCGGCGAGATGCTGGCCGATCATGACGTCGACGCGCTTGCCGAGTGGCTCCGGTCCAACGGCCGCGAACAGCTGCCACCCGACCTGTCGTCCCACGTCTTCGACCCCGAGCGCGCTCCATCAGTCCCGGTCGAGATGGCGCCGATGCAGGGCGACGAACTGATCGCGTGGGCCCGTACGGCCCTGTCGCTCGGTGGTGGCTGGAGCATCGGTGTACAAGGCGCGCTCGGGGAGTTCGACCCGACGGGCGCGACCGTTTCGGGGGCATCGGGCGAGATCGTCGCGACGACACCCACCGGAGCGATGCGGCTCCGCTTCACCGACGACACTCGAGCGTTCTTCGCAGGAGGTGTCGACCCCGTTCGCAGGCCCGTTCTCGCCGTCCTGGCGTCGGTCACCGTGGGCGTCGACCTCCGTACGCGGATCACGGTTCTCGGTCCGGATCTCGATGCGATCGATCCACGTCACCGCAACGAGACGCTCGTCGACCTCGGCCTCGGACGGACAGCCGGTGCGTTCATGATCCGCAGCGCAGACCCGGAGGTCCTCGGCTTGGTCGAGCGCGTTGTCGGCCTCAACTGGCGCGACGCGTCGAGCGCGATCGGCCCACAGTTGATCGAGGCCTCGCCGACTCGCGTCGTGCTGTCGCCGATCGGCCGGATCGAGGTCTTCGCGCCGATTCCCGACGCCGATCAGGAATCGCCCGACGGAGCGCACACCCACCTGCTCGCCGGAGACCTGGAGCGCGGCGACGACCTGCCGTTCGGAATCCAGATCCCGAAGGGCTTCGTCCCGGGTGCCGTCCACTTTCCCCGTCAGGGATAGGTGCGCGGTGTGTAGACCGAACTGGCAAGCGGCCGGCCGGGGATGACGACGGTGGTCGACGAGCCGACGACCAACACGGTGCTCATGTCGATCGTGCTCGGATCGAGGTCGGCGATCGGAACAACGGCGACGGACTCGTTCGATCGGCCGACATTGCGCCCGACGACGACTGGGGTCAGAGCAGCGCGCGAGATGCGGATGATCTCGATCGCCCTCGCGAGCTGCCATGGGCGGTGACGCGAGATCGGGTTGTAGAGCGCGATCACGAGATCGGCACCGGCGACCGCGGCGAGGCGTTGCTCGATCACGGCCCACGGCTTGAGCACGTCGGACAGCGAGATCACGCAGAAGTCGTGGCCGAGCGGCGCACCGACCCGGCTGGCAACCGACTGGGCAGCCGTGATCCCGGGCAGGATCTCCACCTCGACGACCCTCCACCGATCACGATCGGCGTCGAGCTGCTCCATGATCGCGCTGGCCATCGCGAAGATGCCCGGGTCGCCCGACGAGACCACGACGACGTCGCCGCCGGCAACGGCCAGATCGAGCGCGTGTCGGCTGCGGTCGGCTTCGACGCGGTTGTCCGATGGGTGCCGCACACCGACGGTCGGAACGCCGATCAGATCGAGGTACGGCCCATAACCGACGAGATCGGTCGCGATTCGCAGACGCTCGGCGACCTCTGGCAGGCACCAGTCGGCGCGCCCGGGACCCAGCCCGACAACCGTCAGTCGACCGCTCACCCGCAGCCGCTCACTGGCCGCCGGTCATCGGCGGCCTGTCATCGGGGGCCCGTCGTCGGCGGTGGGGGCCGCGTTCGCGCAGGCCTCGGCCGGGGATCAGCACGAGCGAGAAGTACGGCGCCCGCACGTCGGCGGCCTCGCCCAACGGCAGCACCCGCTGATCCGGCCAGCTGGCACGCTCGACATAGATCGCGTCATCGCCGAGACCGGCTGATTCGA
>JAYTRT010000254.1:0-1878 GCA_043746045.1 Actinomycetota bacterium
GCGTGACGTCGATCGAGAGAATCCGCGCAGACGGGTGAGGGGAACGCAGGGTGGCGCCCCACAGGCAGTGCTCGGCGCTGAGGTCGCCCGAGAACGCAAAACTGCCCTGCACTTTCGCAGTGCCGTCGGGACGAACGATGCTGTCGCCGAGACGTCCGCGACCGATTCCAGCGGCCGTTCGTTCGCCGGCGACGATGCTCATCGAGCGTCTCCAGCGACATCGCGCGACCCCGCGCCCCGAGACACGGACACGCGTTGCACTGCTTCGATGATTCGGCCGTAGCCGGTGCACCGACACACATTGCCGCTCAACTCCTCGCGGATTTCGAATTCCGATGGCTCCGGCGAGCGCTCCAGCAGTGCATGTGTGGCCATGATCAGCCCCGGCGTACAGAAGCCGCACTGGACTGCACCGGCATCGACGAACGCTCGCTGCACGTCACTCGGAACACCCTTCGGGGCGACGCCCTCGATCGTGACGACGGGCTGACCGATCACACTGGCAGCCATCACGAGGCAACTGCAGACGAGTTCGCCTTCGACCATCACACTGCAGGACCCACACTCACCCTGTTCACAGGCGCCTTTGCTGCCCATCATGCCCAGCCGCTCGCGGAGTACATAGAGCAGGCTCTCGCCGACCCAGGCGTCGACGACGTCGTGGAACTCGCCATTGACATGCAACACGTAGTGTTCGTTCAGGTCGGGGCCTGAACCCTCGATCGTGCTCGTCATGTCGATGCCACCGTCGGAGACGTCGTCTCGATCTCCGGGAACGCCCGTCGGAGGAGGCGGCGGGCGAGCACGCCGATCGCGTGGCGTCGATACTCGGCGGTCGCACGATGATCATCGATCGGCCGGCTGGTCGCCGCAGCGATCTCACCGAACCTCATGATCACATCGACGGACGCCGTTCGCGTTCCGAAATCCACAGCATCCGCTGCGAACGCTTCCGCTTCTGTGCAACGAATGACCGTGGTTCCGACAGACCCGATCGCCAGTCGCACGGTGTGCCCGGGGGTGTCGACGGCGACGCAGGCTGTCGCCAGGGCGATCACCATTGCGTTGCGCACACCGACCTTGCTGTATCCCTGCCAGCCCTGGAGAACCGGCACGGTGACTCCGCTGATCAGCTCGTCGGGCTCGAGCGCCGTGTGCTTGACACCGAGCATGAATTCGGCGACGGGCAAGGACCGTTCGCCGCGTGTGCTGACGAGATGGACCACCGCGTCCAGCGCGGACAACACGGGCAGCCCGTCGCCAGCCGGAGAACACGTGCCGAGATTGCCACCGATGGTGCCGGCGTGTCGGATCTGCGGCGAACCGACGGTGCGAGATGCATCGGCGAGCGCCGGCACGAGTTCTGCCAACGGCGACTCCATCAGTTCGGAGTAGGTCACGGCAGCGCCGATCCGCAACGACGCAGCGGAGCGGTCGTAGGTCCACGAACGCAGCTCGTCGACCCGGTTGACGGCAACCACGTGACCGGGCCGCCGATGTCCCATGTTGACCTCGACCATCGCATCGGTCCCACCGGCGAGAACCAACGAGCCGGGCCGGTCGGCGAGCATCGAGACTGCCTCGTCGAGAGTGGTCGGAACGAGCACGGGCATGAGTTCATGACTTTACATTTCGTACAACCAAAGCGCTGGCATGACATGCGGTTCTTTGGTGAACATGTCGTTACGCTGGTGTTTCGTGTCTCACTGATTTTCAGCGATTCGCATTGTTTCTCGTTCTCTTGTGGGGTTGCTGTGGGGTTGCCAGACCTCGCTACAGTCGAGAGCGATGCTCTCTGAAACGGTCTCGTCGTTCCTCGCACGGTTGCATCCTGCGTGGCATTCGGACGCGTTGTGTCGTGAGTATCCGGGGTTGTCG
>JAYTRT010000255.1:0-1875 GCA_043746045.1 Actinomycetota bacterium
GGAGCGAACATCGAACCCACGCCTGAACACACGACCGTACCCGCCGCCGAAACCGGGGTTCGGCAGCCCGTTTCCGAAGAGGCGTCCTTCGAGTGAAAAACCCGTTCAAGGGCTCGGCGCGCCCAACCCTCAAGGGTCCCGACGACAGGATGACGCTGCGCGATCACCTCGCCGAGTTGCGGGTCCGCATCGTCCGCAGCTTGCTCGCTGTGACCGTGGGAGTCATCGTCGTGATGACGTTCTACGAGCATGTCTTGAAGTTCATCACGAGGCCGTACTTCAACCTGTGCAAAACGAAGCCAGCGGGTTTCTGCGACGGCAAGCTGTCCGGCTTCGGGCCCCTCGACGGTTTCACCACCCGCATCACGATCTCGTTGTACGGCGGGCTCGCTCTGGCCTTCCCGGTCATCCTCTGGCAGATCTGGCGCTTCATCGTTCCGGGCCTGCATTCCAAGGAGAAGAAGTACGCGATCCCGTTCATCACCTCCGTCATCGTCTTGTTCATCTTCGGCGGCGCCGTTGCGTACTGGACGCTCACCTACGCCATCGAGTTCCTGATCTCCTGGTCCGGCTCCGACGTCCAGCAGGTGTTCCAGATCAGCAAGTACATCAGCTTCGTCGGCCTGATGGTGGCCGCCTACGGCGTCGGCTTCGAGTTCCCCGTCCTGCTCGTGTTCTTGCAGATCGTCGGTGTCGTCAAACCGAGCCAACTGCGCAAGCAGTGGCGATACGCGGTGATGGTCATCTTCATTCTTGCCGCCGTGATCACGCCATCGGGCGATCCGATCTCGATGCTCGCCTTGGCGATCCCGATGTCCGTCTTCTACATCGCTGCGATCGGCATCGGGATGTTGCTCGCCAGACACAAGCGCCGGCATCCGCGCCCAGACGACAGTGACGACGAATCCGACGGCGAGAAACTCGCTGGCGCAACTGCCTGACCGCCTGACCGAAACGTGCGTGCCGACCGAGCGGAACTGATAGCCCAGTACGCGTTTCCGCTGGATCGTTTCCAACTTCAGGCGATGGATGCTCTCGACGACGGTCAATCCGTCCTGGTCGCCGCGCCGACCGGCTCCGGAAAGACCGTGGTGGCCGAGTACGGCATCGAGGTCGCACTCCGGAACGGCAAGCGGGCCTTCTACACAGCCCCGATCAAGGCGCTGTCCAATCAGAAGTTCCACGACCTCGTCCAGCGATACGGCAGCGAGCGGGTCGGTCTGCTGACCGGCGACAACACGATCAACGGCGATGCTCCGGTCGTGGTGATGACGACCGAAGTCCTGCGCAACATGATCTACGGGCGTTCCGCGGCGTTGACCGACCTGGCCCTCGTCGTCCTCGATGAGGTGCACTTCTTGCAGGACGCGTATCGCGGCCCGGTGTGGGAAGAGGTGATCATCCACCTCCCGGCACATGTTCAACTCGTGTGTCTCTCGGCAACGGTCAGCAATGCCAAGGAACTGACCGAATGGATCTCCACCGTCCGCGGACCGACAACGGCAGTGCTCGAGGACAAGCGCCCCGTCACACTCGAGAACCTGTACATGGTGGGCGACAAGAGCTCCGGCCACCTGCACCTCCTGCCGACACTCGTTCACGATCGTCCGAACCAGGTCGTGTCGCGGCTGACCGACGACGGTTCCCAACCATGGAAGGGCGGACGCGGACGCAAGAGCGGCTCACCCAGGCGCAAGCTGTACGCGCCCGGTCGATTGGAAGTCGTCGAGCGCTTGGACGACGAACGGATGCTGCCGGCGATCTACTTCATCTTCAGTCGCAACCAGTGCGACGAGGCGGCCAAGAGCTGCCTCGCTGCGGGGTTGCGATTGACCAATGCCGAGCAGCGCGAGCGGATTCGCGAGATCGCCGAGG
>JAYTRT010000256.1:0-1874 GCA_043746045.1 Actinomycetota bacterium
AGTTGTCGGGCGATACGCTAGCGCACGTGAGCGAAGAAACCTCGAGTTACCAGGCCGACGATCAGTTCGACAGGCAGTACGACGATCAGACGGACACCCGGGTCGACGAGGCATTGGATGCGATGTCCGACGTCCGTCGCCAACTCGCCGAGGTTCCCGCCGCTGTCGTGGTCGCCAACCATGCCATGGGCCTCTACGAACTCGCCGCGATCCACCTCAGCGCCGCACCACCTGACCTGGTCCAGGCGGCACTGTCGATCGATGCCTTTGCGTGTCTGGTCGAAGGTCTCGGGGACCGCATCGGCGACAACGCTGCGACGCTGCGCGATGCACTCGGCAACATCCGAATCGCGTTCGTCCAGATCAAGAACCAACTGACCGCCGACGCCAGCGCCCCGACCGGGTAGCCAGCGCGCAGCGCTCAGCGGCGCGCTGCGAAGCGACCTGACTTCGCAGTTCGAACGCGTCCTGCCTCGCAGCGAACACCCTCCCGTTTCAACAATCCGATCTGGTCCACCTCGTGACCCGGCACCAGACGCCCTGCTGAATTGACCACTCGCCACCACGGCAGGTCGTCGTCGACCACCGCCAACAGTCGGCCGACGAGCCGGGCCATCGTCGGGAAGCCCGCGTCTTCGGCGATGTCGCCGTACGTCGCGACCTCGCCCTCGCGGAGCGACCGGATCACTGCGAGGATCCGCTCGTCACGCTCGGCCCTGGACGCGCCCGGATTCGACTTCGGCCCCGGCACGACCACCAGGCCTCAGACGGGGCGGATGTCGGCGGCCTCGCGGCGGCCGAGCTTCAACTGTGGCAGGAACGACACCGCAGCTCCGACCGCGATGTTGCGTGTTCCGTCGGCGATCGAGACGCAGTGGAAGGCAAAGATCGCGGGCGCTTCGTCGAGCGTGATCTCGCCCAGACCCTTCGGCTCGTCGAAGTTGGTGACAATACCGAGGAGACGTTCGGAATCTTGCTGCATCAGGAGGACAACCCTAGGCAATGATCTTCGAGATCGGCAGTTCGAGGATGCCTGTGGCGCCAGCATCTTTGAGGTCGGGGATCAGGATGTTGATCTGGTTCTTGGCGACAACGGTTTCGATCGCGAATCCCCCGTCGTTGGCGAGTTCGCTCACAGTCGGTGCCTTGAGTGACGGGACGAGCGCAACCACCGCCGCGAAGTTCTCCTTGGACACGTTCAGCTTGACCAGAACCTTGCCGCGAGCGTCCAACGTGCCCATCAGCAGCGTCATCAACTGGTCCATCGCATGACGTTTGACCGGGTCCTCGAACGACCGACGGTTGACAACGACCTCGGTGTAGCTGATCAGGATGGTGTCGATCACGCGCAGCCCAGCGGCTCGCAATGCGCGCCCGGTCTCGGTGATGTCGACGATGCAATCGGCGATGTCGGGAATCTTCGCTTCGCTGGCCCCGTACGACAAGCGGATGTCTGCCTCGATGCCGCGTGCGGCGAAGAAGCGCTTGGTCAATTCCGGGTATTCGGTGCTGACCCGGACCCCGTGGGCCAGATCAGCCACGGTGCGCGCCGCCGAGTCATCGGCGACGGCCACAACCACTTGGATCGGGAGCGACGTGGCCTTCGAGTACTGCAACTCGCCGAGACTGACGACGTCGCTCGACGTCTCCTCCACCCAGTCCCGACCGGTGATACCCAGGTCGAACAGACCTTCTGCGACGTAGCTCGGGATCTCCTGCGGACGCAGGATACGGACTTCGCTGATTCTCGGATCGTCGATCGTCGCCTTGTAGTCGACGGACGAATTACGGCGCACGGAGAGGTCGGCGGCATCGAACAGTTCGAGGGTCGCCTTCTCCAGCGAGCCTTTGGGGAGAACGAGGCGAAGCACGTC
>JAYTRT010000257.1:0-1874 GCA_043746045.1 Actinomycetota bacterium
CATCGGCTGGGACCAGAAGCCGCCAACCGGGGAGGAGTCGATGCGCCGTACCGTCGAACACGATGCCGGCCGCAACCTCACGACCGTTGTTGAGCGCGACGATCTCCCGCCATCGTGAACCATCGCCGAGCGTGTCCTCGGCGATCGACCAGAACGATTCGTAGCGCTGCACGACGTGGGTTCGAAGCGGCCGTTCGTCGCCCCGCACGAGGCCTCGGGCGCGACCCGTGTCAGACGACGACGATTGCTCGATCAACCGTGGCTGCGGCGCTGACATCGGGAGCGAACGGCTGGTGTGACCCGTGAGGAGGGCCGCAGAGATCGGCCGGGGAACCGGCGACGTCGATGAGGCAAATGCCGGGCGCGACCCCACACCAACGAGCACGACGACAGCGGCGATCAAGGCTGCCGCCCACTGCTGGCTGGACCCCAGTCCGGCGAGTCGAGGCGCCTGGCGCCCACTCACTCGCGCGGCGAGCTCGACGACGACGCTGCACGCGAGGCGCGCCCAGGCAACCCAGACCACGACCGCCAAGACCTTGATGACCGTCGTGTCGCTGACGTCACCGGCCCTGATCGATCGCCAGACGGTGTCGAGGGTGGGCAGTGGACGAGGCCACGGCCGACCGACGAACGTCACCAACGCAACCGGCACCCCGACCAGCAGCGCGAAGAGCGCGACCAGCGCAGCGACACCGCGCGAAAAACGCCCGATGGGTGTCATCCGGAAACTGGCGCGGATGCGCGAGTGGCAGTGACCGTCTTGGAAGAGATCCCGACGAGTTGGAGGAGCGTGGTGTCGACCCTCTCGCTGACGGTGACGGTCACCTGCTCCGGCGAGGCAACCACCGAGCCATTCAGACGGTGCGCCGACAGATAGCTCTGTGCCGCGCTGCGGGCTCGCCCAGGATCGAGCACGAACACCCCACCGTGCACCGACGCAACCTCCTGCGCTCCGACTCGCGCAGCGTTCTCGGCGTGATCACCAGCCGACACCTTGGCCCCGACGATGCGCGCCCCATCGAGAGCCAGTCCAGCGCAGACCACCACGATCAGCGTCATGACCACCACGAATCCCGTGATCGACCCCATGTCATGACCGACGGTGCGGCGTCTGCGACTGTCCGGGACACGTGTCATCCGGCCCGGTACCGATCGATCACTTCGGTGGAGCTGGCCGAGACCGAGCGAGCCGCGGCCCCGAGCAGCTCTGTGCCGACACCATCGACCACACAGGTCACAGTGACGGTGACCGACTGCTGCACGACATCGTCGACAACGCTGACGTCCACGGACGTATGGGCACACGTGGTCCCGTTCGACAGCAGATCGCGCGAAGCTGCTGCTGTCGCAGCCCCTTCCATCGATGCCCGGCTGACGAGCGATGCCGCCCTGGCCGCCTCGTCCGCGGCGTGGCGAACCTGTTCCACGGCACCGCCGGCGCGTCCGACGAACACGACGAACAACATCAGCGCGACGAGCACGGGGGCCAACACGACGAGTTCGACGATGACACTGCCGCAGTCTCGGATGTTCGTCGATCGGGTTCGTGCCAATAGTCTCCACTCCCTACTGAGTGCTTCGAGAAACAGAAACTGGAAAAATCAACGGTCGGATTCGGCAACAAAACGCTCGATCGGCTCCGTCGCCGTTCGGCCGACCGTGTCCGGGAAGAACGGGAGCACCTGCGAAACCTCGACCTCGACCGTCACCGTGATGAAGGAACCATCGGTGGCCGCTGAGGCCGATGCGTTCGTGGACGCACCGAGATCGCCGAGCGTCTGTTCGGCCGCTGCGATTGCATCGACAGAACCGGCCCCGCGTCGAGATCCGGCTGCGGCACCCTGAGCAGCGGCGGCCGCGGCGACGTTCGC
>JAYTRT010000258.1:0-1871 GCA_043746045.1 Actinomycetota bacterium
CAGCGCTGCGAGTGTGCAGTCGCGCATGGCCCGGTTCACCGATGGCCCATCGCACGCGCAGCGCCGCGCTGTTGCAAGCGAGCGACTGGGCCGATTGGACCCAGCCGATCTTCACACGCGGGCTCTTGCATTGACGCTGTCACTGCTCGCCCGTCACGGCACGGTCGACCTGATGACCACGCTCGCCCGATTCGTGCCGGTCGCAGTTCTGTCGTCGGCGCTCGCCGATCCACTCGCCCCCGTGACCGGCTCGGCCCATGCGGCCGTGCTACGGCTCGCGCAGGCAATCGCGCCCGAGCGCGGGCGGCCGCGTGGCGACGCCGAAACGCCGGCCCACAGGATTGCCGAGTTGATCGATCCGGCGGGTGCGTTCGATGACGCAACCGTCAACACCGTCGCGTTGTTGTTCCAGACCATCGACGCCACCGCCGGGCTGATCGGTAACAGCGTCTTGACGGCCGCTCGACTCGGCGCGCCGATGGTCGACGATCATGCGTGCCTTGGCTTCGTCGGCGAGGTCAGCCGCTTCGATCCGGCCGTTCATTTCACGACGCGCCGAGCTGCCACAGACATCGTGCTCGCCGGCCAGCGGATCCCTGGCGGCGCGACGATTGTCGTCGATCTTGCCGCAGCCGGCCGTGATCCATCCCGAGTCGATCGACCCGGCGAGTTCCGTCCCTCACGTGACGGACCTTCGTTTGCGTTCGGCGACGGCCGACATCGCTGCCCCGGCCGAGATCATGCACTCGGCCTGGCGAGCGGGGTGTTCCAAGGAGTCCTCAGCAGTGGCGGACGGCTGCTGAGGGCGGATGTCACCTACGAGCGGCGGTTCAATCTCCGAGTCCCCGTTCATCTGTCGTGGACGATCTGAGTTCGGTCGTGACCGCAGTGGTGGCGCTGCGGCGGGGTCGGTACTTGTACTCGTCCGCCGGTGCTCGTACTCGTCGTACTCGTCGGACGGTGCTCGTACTCGGGTGCTAGAGATGGAGCATGCCAACCGTCGATGTGAGCGAAACCGTCCACGTGCACTACGACGTCGAGGGTCGCCTCGACGGATTTCCCGTCCTGTTGATCGCGCCGGGCGGAATGCATTCGCACAACGCGCTCTGGAACAACGCTGCATGGAACCCGCGTGTCGCGTTGGCCGACGAGTACCAACTGATCGGCATGGACCAGCGCAACGCAGGCGCCTCGGTGGCACCGGTGCGCGGGAGCGATTCGTGGGCGACGTTCACCGCTGATCAGATCGCACTCCTCGATCACCTGGGGATCGAGCGGTGCCACGCACTCGGGATGTGCATCGGCGGTCCCTACGTCTTGGCCCTGCTCGCTGCAGCGCCGGCACGGTTCGAGTCCGCCGTGCTCCTGCAACCGGCCGGTGTCGACGCCGACCGGTCGGTACTGCGTGGCATGTTCGATCAGTGGGCCGCGACATCGGCCCCGGCCCATCCCCAGACATCACCCACCGACTGGGCATCGTTCGGCGACAACATGTGGGACGGCGACTTCGTGCTCAGCGTGACTCGTGATCAGGTCGCGGCGTGCACCAACCCGATGCTCGTGATGATGGGCGACGACCAGTATCACCCGCAGTCGGTCTCGCGTGAGATCGTTGCGCTCGCACAGAACTCGACGTTGGTCGAGCGGTGGAAGGACGCAGACATGTTGCCGGTGACCGACGCGACGATCAAGCGGTTCTTCGCCGAGCACACGCCCTCACCCGGCTGATCCCCCGAAGGAACAGCCGATGGTGGCCCGAAGGCCCGTTCGAAGGCCCGTTCGAAGGCCCGTTCGAAGGCCCGTTCGAAGGACCGGCCGAAGCACCGTTCGAAAGGCCGTGGAAAGGATCGCAGGCCCGACCGATCAGCTGA
>JAYTRT010000259.1:0-1865 GCA_043746045.1 Actinomycetota bacterium
CGCCAACACTGCGTTGGCGGCAATCAGCCCGGTCTGCGCGGACGAGTAGTAGCGCGTTGCCTTCAGATACGGCGTCTTCATCCACGTGACGAGCTCGTCGTCGCAATCGGATGAGATGTGTGTCACGTTCTGCTTGCCCTGATCTTTCAGCCACTGCGCGATCCCGTCGGACATCGAGGCCGAGTAGCCGATGATGATCGACAAGTCGGGGTTTGCCTGGAACGCAGTCTCGACGACGCCGACAGCCTTGGTGCGGTCGAAGAAACCTTGATCCCGCACCACGACCTTGAAGTCTGTGCCCTTGAGCGCCGCGTCGAGGCCCTCGTCGATCTTCTCGGAGAAACCCTGGCCGACGACGCCCTGAACGACGCAGATCTTCCCAGGCTTGACGTTCGCCTTCAGGTACTCGCCGATCAGCTTGCCGCCCGCAACCGAATCGAGCTGGGCCACTCCGACGAAGTACTTGTCGGCATCGCTCGGCCCCGGCCAGATGCAGTTGCCAGCGGGAATGCCCTTCTCGAACGCCTTCTGTGCGGCCGCGCCTGCGGACTCGGCGGTGTTCGGCTGGATGACGAGGCCGACGACACCCTTGGCGATGAACGCCTCGGCCGCCGACAGCTCCTGGGCCGAGTCGTAGTTGACCTGAACGACTTCGAGCGTGTATTTGGTTCCTTCGATTGCCTTGTACACGCCGGTGGCGACACCCTTGGTGTAGTCGTTGAGGCCGTTCAGCGTGAGGCCGATCAGACCCGAAGCCGGTCCGACGGTGCCAGCACCACCGGCTGTCGAAGCAGCGGTCGAACCAGCGGTTGTCGCAGCCGTCGAACCAGCCGTGGATGCCGCGGTCGAGGCCGCAGTGGAACCCGCAGTCGAGGCGGCCGTCGTGTCGGCGGCGGACGCCGCTGTGGTCGTCGGGGCAGTCGTGGGGGCGGCGGTGGTGGGCGCTGAGGTCGTTGCCGTCGACTTGTCGCTGCCGCAGGCTGCGAGGAGGCCGCCTCCGACAACGAGGCCAGCGGCACCCTGCAGGAATCGTCGCCGACCGAGTGGTGGTAGCGGCGGGTTTGGAACTGGGTCATTCATTGCTGTTTCTCCCCTTGTAGTGGATCTGAAGGATCTGCCGGCAGTCGTTCGGAGGGAACTGCCAGAGCGGTGGGCGCAGTCGTTCGGCGCATCCAACCGGACATCACGGGTCGCGAACCGGCGCGTCGGCGGCGGAGATCGCCGACCGCCGTGACGACGACGGCGAAGATCAGGACGCCTCCGAAGACTGCGTCGTTCCAGAACGTCTGCACGTTGTTGAATGTCAGCGCGGACTGCACGACGGCAAGCAGTACGACACCGGCGAACGTGCCCAGCGGAGATCCGCGGCCGCCTGCCAACGTCGCGCCGCCAAGGACGACAGCCGCGATTGCCTGCAGTGCGAGCTGAGATCCGACTCGGGGATCGCCCGTCGAGATCCGCGCCATTGCGACCAACCCGGCGAAGCCAGCGAGGGTGCTGGAGATGACGAAGCACATCACTTTGGTCCGCGCCGTCGGGATGCCGGTCAGATATGAGGCCTCCTCGTTCGATCCGGTCGAGTACACGTGACGTCCGAAACGCGTGTACCGCATCACGAGCGCGGCGACGACCGTGACGATCAAGAAGAACCAGATCGGCGTCTCGAGCCCGAACACCTTCAACCGTCCGAGCCACGCGAACCGCTCACGGGCGGGTACGGGCGAGCTCTTCGAGATGCGCAGCGCGATCGACGCGAACAGGCTCGTGCCGCCGAGCGTGAGGATGAACGGAGGGATGCGCAGGCCGGCGACCAGCAGCCCCCAGACCAATCCGATCGCCGCACACACGAGCAGGACGAGCACGAC
>JAYTRT010000260.1:0-1864 GCA_043746045.1 Actinomycetota bacterium
GTTGACGGAGCAGCATGCGTAGTACTCCGAGCGTCGTCACCTCGTCTAGGTCCGCGACCTGCTCGGGACGGACCCAGCGTGCGCAGTCCTGCCTGAAACGATGCAATTCACGTCGCGCTCCGGTGCTGTTCATGATCAGGCATTCCTCCGTCGAGCGGACGACCCACGACCAGCACGACCGCGCATCGGACTGCAGCCGCGAGAGGCAACGTCATCGGCTACCCACGAACCGAGCCGTTCGGCATACACATCGAGATCGGCCACTCGCACGACCCATTGCCGAGCTTTCTCTCCGAGTCGCTCGGCCAGTACTGGATCGTCAAGGAGGCGGACGATGGCACCCCGAAGCGCTGCCGCATCTTGGGGTGCCACATACAGCCCTGTGACTTCGTCTTCGATCACGTCGGTCTGGCCGCTGGTCCGGCTACAGATGACCGACTTGGCCATCGACATGGCCTCCAGAATCGTCGTAACGCCGGCCTGGAAATCGACCGCTTGGAGGGGCATCACGACGAACAGTGAGTCGGCATACAGCTGACGTAATGCGAGAAGATCGAGCTTGACCACCCTGATGTTGTCCGGCGTCGTGGTGTCGGCAATCGATGTCGTCCGTTTCGACCATGGACTGGCTGCTGCGACGACGACCTCGACGTCGAGGCCTGCCACCGCTGTGGTCAGAGTGTCGTAATCCCGGAACTCGAGACCGGCTGTACAGATCATTCGCCGAGGCGACGATGCCACACAGGCGGGGTCGAAGAAACGGGAATCGACCATGAACGACGTCAGCGACACCGCCGTCGGCGGCATGTGCAGCTCGCGCGTTGCGAAGTCGCGCTGAGCTGTCGAGTACACGAACAATCGATCCACACGATGTCGCAGACCGAGCGCCCTATACACGAGCACCTTCTTCCTGACGGACAGGACGTGGACGATCATCGAATGCGTCGGACGACGCCGGCGCGGCAGCAACCAACTCAGCGCAGCATAAGGAATTCCGACCTGTTCGCCGTCGGTCACGATTGCGGCGTAGTCCTTGCTCCGACGAAAGCAGGTCCACGCCAGCAAGACATTCTTCCCGCCGATCCGCAGAATCAGCCGACCGACGGGCGAGGCCGCGCTCTCGGCAACGGAAAAGTCGATCAGGTCGGCGTTGAAGCCTTTGGCCAATTCGACATAGTCGGCGCGAGGACGGCGGCCACTTGTCGTGTCACGTTCCAGCTCCGGGCTGATGGTGCCGGACACTGTGAGGAGCACTCTGCAATTCAATGCTAAATTCCGGCGTTCATTTGTCGCCCGGCGAGGCGCAACATCACATCGACGAGTCCGGACGAATTCTTGGCAGCATCGAAACGTTCAGCGACGAGCGTCGCGGCGTTGGTCCCGAGCCGGTTTCGCAAGTCGGCATCGTCGACCAGCTTCAGCAGTGCAGACGTCAGACTCTGGACATCTCCGACGGCGACGATCAGGCCTGTCTCGCCGTCGCGAGCGATCTCGTGGATCGCGCCGACGTCGGTGGTCACGAGCGGCAGACCGGCCGCGCCAGCTTCAGACAACACCATCGGGAGACAGTCACCGATGGTCGGAAGACAGAAGATGGCCGCAGCGGGGTAGAGCGCTCTGAGCTCCTTCGAGTTCGGCCGCAGTCCGCGGTGCACGATCAAACCCTCTCTCGGGCTCACGTCGGCGCCGGTGACGAGATGCAATTCGACCGGAGGATCCGAGGCGGTTCGAGACGCGCGAACGGCCTCGAACGCGTCCAAGAGGACCAAGCCACCCTTGCGTCCGAGATCACCGCCGACGAACAGGATACGGACGACGTCGTCGGCGGCAGGAGCATCCGGTCGCCGCCATCGGGTGATGTCCA
>JAYTRT010000261.1:0-1856 GCA_043746045.1 Actinomycetota bacterium
CGAGCGGATCAACGGCGCCCAGCAGGCTGCATTCATCGCGCTGAACGCCTTGCTCGGCTTGGTGCCGATGATCCTGATGGCCGTTGCGCTGCTGCGCAAAGCCGGTATCCGCTCGATTCGAATCGATCAGACGCTGATCCACAAGCTCGATCTGACGGGGCCGGTTGTGCAATCGGTGCGAGGCGCGTTCAGCACGTCGGGCGGGCAAGCGCGAGCGATCACCATCGTGGCTGTGCTCGGCGGTGCCACCACCGTGATTGGTTTCTGCGGCTCGATCTGGCGATTGTTCAACGCAGCCATGGCCAAGACTCGGCTGCCCGGACTGCGCGCCAGTGCCCGTGGCTTCGTCTGGTTGTGCGCGGCCAGCGCCATCATCGTGTTGATCCAGCTGTGTGCCAGCGCGTCGAAGGTGTTGAGCGGGACCATCTTCCATCACCCCGCCAAGGACATCGTGCGCGTCATCGGGGCGACCGTGATCTGGCTCGTGTCGCCGAGGATCCTGATCACCAAAAGGATCCCCTGGCGCGCGCTCGTACCGGGCGCGATCTTCGGCGGCCTGACGAGCGGCCTCGTGATCATCCTGTCGAACCTGTATGTACCGAGTCTGATGAACAGCTATGCCGTCCCGTTCGGTGCTTTCGGGGTTGCGATCGCGCTCGGGTTCTGGATCTGGATGATCGCGGGTGTGATCGTGATCGGTGCGATCGTGATGGCCGAACTGGCCGGTCTGGAACCCTCCCCTACGCGCGAATGAAGTGCAGTTCGGTGAAGCGCCGACGGAAGGCCGTGGTGCGGGCGGCCACTGCACCCGGGTCGCCCCGCAGCGCGTCGTGGATCAGTCGCGCCAGATCCGGCATGTCGGTTGCCGTCATCCCCCATCGGACGATCTCGGGCGTGCCGAAGCGGACGCCGGCGAACTCGCCCCGACCCGGCAGACCGATTGCGCAGGCCAGCAGGTTGGCGCGTCGCAGACGCAGTGACGCCTCATGGCCACCACCCCATTCGGTCGCGTCGACAGCGAGCTGATGCGAGGTGGTGAAGCCGCCTCCCGTTGCATGGACCGGCAGTCCGAGATCGGCCAACGACGTCGCCAGAGCGGCAGCCGTCGAGGCCATCGTCAGCGCGTAGTCGTGACCGAATTCGAGCCAGTCGAGCATCGTCAGTGCCAGTGCGGCCGTCTTGCCGGCGTCGAAGTTCGCGGTCAGACCCGGATACGCAATGGCGTCGATCCGTTCGGCGAGGTCGGCCCGATCGGTCAACACCAGACCCCCGGCGGGCCCGCCGAGGCTCTTGTAGGTGCTCATCGTCATCAGGTCCGCACCCTCGTCCAACGGGCTCGGCCAGATGCCTCCGGCGAACATCCCGCACGCATGAGCGGCGTCGAACAGCACGGCCGCTCCGACGCGATCGGCGATCGCGCGGATGGCCGACACCGGATGGGGGAGCAGGTTGAGGCTTGCGCCGATCGTGATCAGTTTCGGCTGCACCTCGTCGACGAGCGCTGCCAATGCTGCGAGGTCGATCGTGAAGTTGGCGGCGTCGACCGGACACTCGTGGATGTCGAGTCCGTAGAGGCCGGCTGCGCCGCCGGGCCGATGGGTGATGTGACCACCGATGCTCGCGGGAGGGACGATGATCGAATCGCCGGGTTGGCACGTCGCCATGAACGCATACAGATTCGCGAGAGCGCCCGATCCGACTCGGATCTCGGCGTAGCGGGCACCGAAGACGCGGCAGACGAGATCGGCCGCGATCACCTCGATCTGTTCGATTGCCTCGAGCCCCATCTCGTACTTCTCGCCGGCGTGGCCCAGTGAAGCCCGGGTGGTGAGACCCGAAGCGAGCGCAGCTTCTGC
>JAYTRT010000262.1:0-6003 GCA_043746045.1 Actinomycetota bacterium
CTCGAACGCGTGATCGACCGAGCACGCCACGTCGAAACTGAGAGTCAGCGGGGACATCACGGGCGAGCCTTCGGTTCGGTGTTCTCGGCCAGGAGCCGGAACCGGAAACTCGCGTCGCCCCACACACCTTCGAGATAGGCCTGCACCGCTCGAAGTCCGTCGTCCTGCAAGTGATAGATGCGACGCGTGCCCTGTGCTTCCTCAGCGACCATTCCGGCATCCTTCAAGACGCGCAGATGCCGCGAGACAGCGGGTCGGCTGATCGGGAGCGCAGCCGCGATCTCGTTGACCGGCTTGTCGCCGCCGCTCAGCTGGCGCAAGATCGCACGACGGTTGCTGTCGCCCAAGGCATCGAACGGATCGCCCGAGACGCGGGCGTCAGCCATCGGATCTCGTCCTCGGATCGCGGACCAGGCGGCTCTCGTTCGGTAACACCGTCGTTACCGTAACTCACCGGTTACGGATGGTGCAACCGCGAACCGCTCGTGAGCGCTGAAGCGACGGGTCACCGCTGGAGCGACGGGACATTGCTGGAACGACGGCTCGTTTCGGTGCATGCCACACGCGTTCGGACCGCTGTTGTCGGCTTGCAACCGCCGTGGCGCATGGTTCTCCCGAACGACAACCGAAGGGGAACCCGCCTGTTTCGTAGATCCTCCATCCCTCTGATGGCCGTAGTGGTCCTGACCCTGGCCGCAGGATGCTCCTCGGCGAGCTCTCCTGCCGCGGCTCCCCCGACCACAGGCGCGTCTGCCCCACCCAGCGCATCAGCGCCAGTCACGTCACCGCCAGTCACGTCACCGCCAGTCACGTCAGCGCCGGGGTCGGCGACCTCGACGAACGCCACGAACTCGACCGGCCCCGCGGTCGACAAGACATCGGCTCCGTCGATCAAACCAGCGAACACCGACGCAGTCACCGCGGCCGCCGCACGGCCGGTTTCCGCGAGCTGCCCGAGTGGGGCGATCGATGTTCTGACCTGTTGGACCGTCGCTGTTCCTCTCGACCCGTCGCAGCCCGCAGGGCCGACTCTCGACCTCGCGGTGACCGTGAGGCGCGCTGATCCGGCGCACTGGACGTCGCCTGTCCTCTTCGAATCCGGCTCCAACCCGGTCAACCCTTGGGACCAGGTATCCAGCGCTCCCGACTTCCCGGGCCACGACGTGATCTGGGTCGACGCTCGTGGCGCCGGACGCAGTGACGGAGCGTTGGACTGCCCGGCGATCGCCAGCTACGCGGCCGAGTTCAACACCTTCGTGCTGCAACCGGACGCGGTGACCGCAGTGCGCGCCTGCATGGCGACGTTCGCAGGGGGCAGGGTTCCGGTCGCGAGCATCTATAACCACAGCGTGACGGCATCGGACCTCGTCGCTGTCCGTCGTTCGCTGGGGATCGACCACTGGTCCGTGGCCACGCGAACCGGATCGGCCGACATCGCGATCCGGCTCGCAGCGATCGATGGTCCCGCGATCACCGCGATCATCGCCCGGAGTCCGGAGGTGCCGGGCACCGGCGACAGCGCGAACACCCTGGCCGAGATGTTCGATCGATTCTCGGCCGACTGCGCCGCCACCCCGAGCTGCGCTGCGGTGGGTGACCTCCACACACTCGCTGCTGCCGCTCTCGCCCGAGTGAAGACTCCTGTCAAGACGTCGACGACGGAACCGGGAACGGGCGTGCCGATCGTCCTCGACGACATCAACATCCAAGGTGGGATCCGAGCCGCCATGCACGACACAGCCCTCGCCCCAGCGCTGGCGGGACTGATCGCAGGAGTCGCCCACGCCAGCGCTGCCGCCGACAACGAAATTGCCGGTTACTTCAACACCTACGTCACATCCACGGCCACAATCGACCTTGCGATCTACTCTCAGAACGGCGACTACGGGTTCCCGGGCATCGAACACACTGCCGACGCCCACGGTGGAGTATTCGTCGGCTTCGCGCTGCGCCAATGGTGCGCACAGATCGGCCCGACGCCCCAGTACAGCCCTGTCCCAGCCGTGACCAGCGACGTTCGCGTCCTCGTCGTGCTGCCTTCGTACGCGCTCGGCAGCAGCGAGAGCAACGCCAAGTCGATCTTCGCAGGGTTTTCGAACACGACGATCGTCTCGGTACCCGGAATCGTCGATCCGATCACCCAGATACCCGACTGCTTCTGGAAGACGACGAGTGCGTTCATCGCTGCGACCGGACCGACCGTCGACACATCGTGCCTGACGAGCCCGACGCAGACGACGCTCAAGTGATCGACGCGCGATGAACCCTCAGTTGCTCGCTTCGGCGCCGTCGGTGATCGTCACCGAGCCCGGCCGGACCCCGTTGACGCTGATCGTGCTCGAGCCGCTGGAGATCGGTCGGGATTGCGGCGGCCTGATCCTGCTCGACCCTGGCATCTCACGTCGTCATCTGCTTGTCGAGTCCAACGGCGGGACCGTGCTCGTCAGCGATCTGGGCAGCCTGAACGGATCGGCGGTCGACGGTCGGCCGCTCGGATCACCGCACCCGCTCGCCGCCGGTGAGATCGTTCGGTTCGGGAGTTCGACGATGACCCTCGACGCCCGATTCGCCCGGGCATCTGTCGAACGTCCGGGAGTCCGTACAGAGGCCGCAACCGATGCCCGCGCGACGTCGATCGGTCTCGTCGCCGACGCGGTGTTGGATCTCGGCGCAACGAGCGCACAGCCAGCCGACGCCGGCACGGTGACCATCGTCTTCTCCGACATCGAGGGTTCGACCAAACGAGCGGTGGAGCTCGGCGACCTTCGCTGGCACGAGGTGCTCTCGGTCCACAACCGGATCATGCGCAAGATGCTCGCGCGACATCACGGAGTGGAGACGCACTCTCTCGGCGACGGCTTCATGATGTGTTTCCGCAGCGCCCGAAGTGCGCTCGGATTCGTCACTGACGCGCAACGTGCGCTGGCCGCGTGGGAGGCCGCGAACCCGTTGCAGGGCTTGCGCGTTCGAGCCGGCGTGCACACCGGCGAGGCGGTGGTGGGCGACAACGGGGACTTGTTCGGTCGGCACGTCGTGATGGCCGCACGGATCGCGGATCAGGCACGAGGTGGCGAGATCCTCGTCTCGTCGCTCGTGCGCGAGATCGTCGAGCCACGCGGGGACATCGTGTTCGGACAACCCCGGTCGGCGCTCCTCAAGGGTCTCAACGGCGAGCACCTCCTCCACCCGATCGTCTACTGATGAGAATCGTGACGACGTTGCAAGAGTTGACGCATACTCTCCCTGAATGGGATCGAGGCTGCTGATGGAATTCCGGATCCTCGGTCCGCTCGACGTCGTCGGCGACATCGGCCCAGTCGCTCTCGGTGGACCCCAGCAACGCAAGATCCTCGCCGTTCTCCTATCCGATCCCGGCAGGGTGTTGACATACGACCGGCTTGTCGAAGTGCTGTGGCCCGATGCTGACGAGCAGGCCAACGCCCGCCGCTCGGCGATCACGTACGTCTCGAGGCTGCGGTCGGCGATCGGTGGAGGCGTGGTGCAGACCACCGACGTCGGGTACGTGCTCGACCCCGGTGCGGTGAGCATCGACGCCGATCGATTCGTCGCCCTGCTCGGCCAGGCGCGTTCGGCGCCGCCCGACCGTGCGGTGGACGTGTTTGACGAAGCGCTGGCGCTGTGGCGGGGGCCGGTGTTCGGCGATCTGAACGGCGAGTGGTGGGCCCGCCCGGTGGCCACGAAGCTCGAAGAATTGCGCCTCGGCGCGATGGGCGACCGCATCGATGCACTCACGGCGCACGGTTGGGATGGGCGCGCGATCGCGGAGGCCACCTCGCTCCTCGACGCCCATCCGCTGCGCGAGCAGTTCGTCGAGAAAGCAATGCGCGGTCTGCATGCGATCGGACAGACTGCCGATGCCCTCCGCGTGTTCCACCGGTATCGCACCGAGCTGGCCGATCAAACGGGCCTCGACCCGTCGACCGCGCTCGTCGACCTGGAATCGTCGATGGCGACCGGTGCGGCGTTGGAGCCCTCCACCAGCGACATCAATCGTCCGCTGCGCGGGTACATCCTGCGCGAGCTGCTCGGAGAGGGTTCCTTCGGCGCTGTCTACCGCGCGACCCAGCCTGGCGTCGACAGAGACGTGGCCGTCAAGGTGATCCGACCCGAGCTCGCTGACGACCGCTCGTTCGTTCGCCGTTTCGAGGCAGAGGCCCAACTCGTGGCCCGTCTCGAGCATCCTCACATCGTCCCCCTGTACGACTTCTGGCGACAGCCGGGCGGAGCGTTCCTGGTCTTCAGGCTGATGCGCGGCGGCAGCGCTGACGCACTCATCGCGCGGAACGGTCCGCTCCCGATCGCTTCGGTCAACTCCGTGGTGCACGACATCGGCGGTGCGCTCACAGCGGCGCACAGCGAGAACGTCGTGCACCGCGACGTCAAGCCCGCCAACATCCTGTTCGACGATGCAGGATCGGCATACCTCGCCGACTTCGGGATCGCCGCATCGTTGGCAGGGGAGCCGCTCACCCCGCAGCGGTGGTCCGCTGGTTCGGCTCTGTACGCAAGCCCTGAGCAGTTGCGAGACGGGGTCGAGGACGCTCGCGCCGATCAATACGCCCTCGCAGTGACCATCTGGGAACTCCTCACGGGACGAGCACCCTTCGGCGGCGACGATGCGTCTTCCGTGGTGGCGACGAAGCTGCGCGAACCGTTGGGACCGGTCGACGCATTTGCGCCAGTTCCGACCCCTCTGGCGGCTGTGTTGACTCGAGCCGGTGCCGTGCATCCCCTCGACCGCTACCCGAGCGTCGCCGAGTTTGTCGGGGCGTGGCAACGCGCCTACGCAGGAGCGATTGCCGGCGAGACGAACCCGGCCGGCGGCGCCGACGTCAGCATTCGCACCGGTGCGCCGACCATGCTCGGTATCGGGCGTTCGGCGGTCAATCCGTACAAGGGCCTGCGCCCTTTCGGCGAGGGCGATGCCGCCGACTTCTACGGTCGTGACGCGTTGGTCGATCGGCTCTTCGCAATGGTTTCCGGTGCACCGTTCGTCGCCGTCGTCGGGCCATCGGGGTCTGGAAAGAGCTCTCTTGTGCTCGCCGGAGTCGTGCCGCGCCTGCGCGTGGCGGGAGTGGTCGTCACACTGACTCCCGGCGCCAACCCGATGGGCGCACTGGCGGTGGCGTTGGGCCAGATCGCACGCGAAGACCAAGCCGATCTCCTCACACCGACGGCGCTACGACGGCCGGACGGCCTCCGCGACGCGATCAAATCCGTCGCCGGCGACGACGACCTGGTGATCGTGATCGACCAACTCGAGGAGCTCTGGACCCTCGCTGGCAACGACGACCGACGTCGGTTCGTGGACGCCCTCGAGGAACCGATCCGGTCGGGCTTCGCTCGAGTCATCGCGACGGTGCGCGCCGACTTCTTCGATCGACCGCTCGCCGACCCGGTGCTCGGTGTGCTCGCATCGCAGTACACCTTCGGCGTCACCCCGATGACGGCGGTGGAGCTGCACGATGCCATCACACTGCCGGCAGAGCAGGTCGGTGTGCGTGTCGAGTCGGCGCTCACGTCCCAACTCGTCGCCGAGACGATCGATCAGCCCGGCAGCCTGCCGCTGCTGCAGTTCGCGCTCGCGGAACTGTTCGAGAGCCGCACCGGCGCCGTGATGACCGCTGATGCCTACGCCGAACTGGGCGGTCTCGCCGGCTCACTCAGTCGACAGGCCGACGAGATCTACGCAGCGCTCGACGAAGGTGACCGCGTTGCGGTGCGGCGGATGTTCTCTCGTCTCGTCGCGATCGGTGACAGCGGTCAGGAAACGAGACGCCGGGTTGCGGTGAGCGAACTCGCCGGCGTCAGCGATGGCGTCGTTTCCGCGTTCGTGAACCGTCGTCTGCTGACGAGCGACCGCGACCGCGTGAGCCGGGAACCAACCCTCGAGATCGCCCACGAGGTACTGCTGACATCGTGGCCGAGGCTGCGCAGCTGGCTGGCTGAGGACCGATCGTGGTTGCGCGAGCTGCGAACCCT
>JAYTRT010000263.1:0-1852 GCA_043746045.1 Actinomycetota bacterium
GCGAAAACAGTCGCAAAGGCCAACCCTGCCCCGACGAGGAAGGCCGTTCGGATCGCGTGGGCCTCTGCGGCCACGGATCTGAGCAGATGGCCATCGGCCGTCAACGCTCCACCGGACGCAGCGATGCTCGCCAGGACCGCCAATCCAACGGCGCCCCCGAGTTGTTGGGACATTCCGTAGACACCGGCGACGACGCCCTGATCGCGCTGCGCGACGCCCGATGTCACCATCGTGATCAGGACGACCAGGGTGATCCCGAGACCCATGCCAACGCCGAACGTGCCCGGCAGCACCGACGTCGCGAGCGCCGCGTGATCCGGTGACCGGGCCAGCCACGCGCACGAGACGCCGATCATCACGAAGCCCAGGACGGCCTGCCGGCGCAGGCCGAGACGATCGACGAGCCACGCACTGATGTTGACGCCGATGCCGAAACCCACGGGCAGACCGAGCACTGCAGCACCGGACCTGCCTGCGCTGTAGCCGAGCACATCCTGCAGGAACAGCGACGTCAGGTAGACCGTCGCATTGCTCAGAACAGCGATCATCACCAAGGGCAGCAGCGCGACCGACCCGCGCCGTCGAACGACGCGGAACGGCAGTAACGGGTGAGGAGCGCGCTGCTCGATCGCGACGAACGTCACGGCCAGTACGAGGCCCGTGACGACAGGGCCCCACGACACCGCTGAACTCCAGCCGTGCGACTCGGCCTGGCTGACGCCGAAGATCATCGATCCGCTGGCAATCGTGATGGTGACAGCGCCGGGAAGGTCGAGCGACTGTCGCCGGGCGAGTTGTGAGTGACGGGGTAGCCAACGCAGCGCGCACACGACAGCGACGCCACCCACCGGTGCGTTGATCAGAAAGATCGATCGCCATCCGAACCCGGACGTGAGCAAGCCGCCGATCAGGAAACCGACAGCGCCGCCCAGCGAACCGGTCGCCGCCCACAGGCCGTACGCCCGACGGCGACTCGGGCCCTCGGCGAACGTGGACGCGAGGATGGAAAGCGTGCACGGTGAAATGGCTGCGGCGCACAGACCCTGCGCGGCTCGTGCGCCGATCAGTTGCACCGGTGACTGAGACGTCGCAGCGACGATCGACGCGATGGTGAATCCGGCGATGCCGGTCACGAACAACAATCGTCGGTCGAACAGGTCGGCGACCCGACCACCCAGCAGCAAGAAGCCGCCGTACGTCAATGCGTAGGCAGTGATCGTCCACTGCAGATTGGAACTGGCGAAGCCCAACGCTTTGCCGATCGACGGGTTGGCAACGGCGACGATCGTCACGTCGATCGCGAGCAGCAACTGCGACAAGCACAGCACGGTCAGCACGACGGTCGGGCGGGACGGCGGCACGTCACGTGTCGTGGTCTCGGTCATGGATTGTTCGCCTCAGTTCCGATGATCGAGCGCTCTCGCTGAAATCGGATTCTATTCGACGCATCGATCGCGCGACGCTGTCACCTGCGAACAGGTCGGCGTCGAGGGCTTCGATGATTCGCCTGTCGAACACATGAGTTACGTTGCCCCCCGCAACATCCAGGTCGTCCGGGGGAACCTTCATGCGTACAGTTTCAACACGTCTCGTCACGGCTTGCGTCGTGCTCTCACTGGTCGGCGCTGCGTGCGGAAAAGATCGCTCAGCCACGCCCGCCAGCTCGGCACCGGTGGCTTCGGCCACCACCACCACAGCACCGGCCGGGGCGACAACGGCAGTGATCAGCACGACCAGCGCGGCGACCGGTTCGTCGACCCCGGCCAGTTCATCGGCGGCCACGACATCACCGGGCACTGCGGTGGCAACGACCACCTCGGCGACCACCATCTCGACCGGCAGCTCGACCAGT
>JAYTRT010000264.1:0-1847 GCA_043746045.1 Actinomycetota bacterium
GCCGGCGTGGTCAGTGCCGACGGCATCGGTTCGCTCACCGACGACCGCTGGGATTTCGTCCTCGACGTGAACCTGCGTGCGTTCGCGATGCTGAGCCAAGCGCTCGCCCCCGACCTCGCCGCGTCGCCAGGGTCGGCCGTGGTCGGCATCGCGTCGATCGAAGGCCTGATCGGACACCCGGCGATCCCGGCGTACTGCGCATCGAAGGCCGAAATGATCGGACTCGTACGGTCGCTGGCCGCATCGATGGCGCCAGTTCGCGTCAACGCGGTCTGTCCGGGATACGTCCTCACGCCGATGCTGGCACCTTCGCTGGCCTACGAGCCCTTGCGTCAGTCGATGGAATCGACGTGCCTGCTGGGCCGGCTCGGTCGTCCCGACGAGATCGGGCGGGCTGTTCGATTCCTGCTCTCCGATGATGCGTCGTTCGTCACCGGTACGCACCTCGTGGTCGATGGCGGAACCACGGCGGTGCGGTCGTGAGTGTCAATCCTGAGATCGATCTGATCTCGTCCGACGTCTTCCAGGACGGGCATCCGTGGGATCAGTATGCGTGGCTTCGAGCGAACGACCCGGTGCACCTCCACCCGGTCGAGGGGGGCAGACCGTTCTGGGCGTTGACCAAGTACGACGATGTCAAAACGGTCAGTCGGCAGCCCAAGTTGTTCAGTTCTGCAACCAAGGGTGTGATGGTCACCGAACCCGACGAGGGCAGTCTCGCGGTGCAGCGTCTGATGATGCTGAACATGGACCCCCCGCAGCACGACAGGTTCAAACTGCTGGTCAGTCGCGGCTTCACACCACGAAACGCACCGTTGCTCGGGCCGCGCATCGAAGAACTCGCAGCCGAGATCATCGACGACGTGATCGAATCCGGCTCGTGCGATTTCGTCCGTGACATCGCCGGCCGCCTTCCATCAGGGCTGATCGCTGAGCTGATGGGCATTCCCAGGGCAGACGGCGAGCGGCTGTACGAATGGACCGAGATCATGCACACCCAGGACGCTTCGGCCGAGTTCCAACAGAAGCAGATGACTGCGATCGGCGAGATGCTCGGTTACGCCCAATCCGTCGCCGAGCGCAAGCGTCGTGAACCGGGTTCGGACATCGCAACGATGCTCGTCGAAGCCGAAGTGGACGGCGACCGGCTCACGGATGCCGAATTCCAGTGGTTTTTCCTGTTGCTCGTCAACGCCGGCGGTGACACCACCCGCAACCTGCTCGCGACCGGCATGGAACTGCTCGTCCAACACGACGATCAGCGCCAACGATTGGCTGCCGATCTCGACGGTCTTGCCGGTCCTGCGGTGGAGGAGATGTTGCGGTTCACGAGCCCGGTTGCGCACTTCCAACGCACCGCGCTGGCCGACACCGAGTTGCGCGGCCGACACATCGCGGCGGGCGAGCGGGTCGTCATGTTCTACGCCTCTGCAAACCGGGACGAAGACGTGTTCGGAGACCCCGACCGGTTCGACGTCGGACGCTCGCCGAACCCACATGTTGCATTCGGCGCGGGCGGTCCGCATTTGTGTCTCGGGATGCACGTCGCGCGGATCGAGACGATCGCGATGCTTCGCGAAATCGTCAGGCGACTCCCGGACATCGAACTGAACGGACCCGTCGAACGACTGCATTCCAGTTTCATCGCTGGCATCCAGACGATGCCCGTCCGGTTCACTCCGGGTCGTCGAGCAGGAGATCAGTAGCGCTCGATGGCCCGGCTCGCGGCGTCCACGTAGTGGCCGCCGAACTTGATCGCATGGACCACGAGCGGGGCGATCTGATGGAGTTCGATCCGCTGCTCCCAACCGGAGACCAGCGGATGGATCTCGTCGTACGCGGCGAAA
>JAYTRT010000265.1:0-5983 GCA_043746045.1 Actinomycetota bacterium
CGGCCATGACGATGCTCGAACCACGCCTGATCGACATTCCGGTGCCCCGAATGTCGCCGGAGTCCATCTCGTACTGGGAAGGCACACGGCTGGGAGAACTCCGCTTTCAACAATGCGACGCCTGCGCAACAGCCAACTTCGGCCCGGGTCTCGTCTGTCGAGCCTGCCGCAGCCGCGATCTGACATGGGTGGCCGGCACCGGCTTCGGTGCGGTGTACTCGTGGACCGTCGTCTGGCGGCCCCAGACGCCCGCCTTCGACGTGCCGTATGCACCGGCGATCATCCGCCTCGACGAGGGCTACGACCTTCTGACAGCCCTGGTCGGCCTCGACGACACCGAGATCGCGGAAGGCCTTCGCGTCTCGGTCGAATTCCATCCGATCAGCGCCGAGTTCACCCTGCCCTTCTTCCGCCCGGTGCCTGCGTGACCGACAGATCGGCTCCGCCCCTGGACGGCTTCCGGGTGGTCGACCTCTCGTCCGGCATCGCCGGCGGCTACTGCACCAAGCTGCTGGCCGACCTCGGGTGCGACGTCGTCAAGGTCGAATCGCCCACCGGTGATCCTCTTCGGCGATGGTCGGCGTCCGGATCGGTCGGCGTCGACGGTGACTCCGACGGTGCTCTGTTCCGGTATCTGCACACGTCGAAGCGTGCCGTGGTGGCCGATGCGACGACCTCCGAAGGCCGAACCGAGATCCTCGGGCTCGTCAGCGGAGCGATGATCGTCGTCGAGAACTGGCGCCCGGGCGTGGCCGAAGAATGGGGATACGGCGTCGACGCGCTGCGCGACGTCTCGGCCGAGGTGTCACTGGTCTCGATGTCGGCGTTCGGTCGAGGCGGCCCGATGACCGACACGGCCGCCAACGAGTTCACCGTGCAGGGTTGGTCGGGCTCGATCTCGACTCGCGGCACGCTCGATCGGCCTCCGCTCACGACCGGCGGCGCGACCGGCGAGTGGGCCACCGGAACGTTCGGGGCGCTGGGTGCGCTCACGTTCCTGCAGCAATCCGTTGTCAGCGGACACGGCGACCACCTCGACGTGTCGATGTTGGAGGCGTTGATGCTGACGCACACGACGTACGCACCCGTCTTCGCGTCGTACCTCGGTCAGCGTGGCGTTCCGAACACACGCACCATCGAGTTGCCGTCGATCGAACCGGCCAGCGACGGTTGGGTCGGCTTCTGCACGGTCAGCGGACAGCAGTTCGCCGACTTCGCCAACCTCGTCGGCCACCCGGAATGGACCGACGATCCGGTGTGGATGTTGCAAACAGGGCGACAGACGCGGTCGGGCGAGTTCCGGGCTGCGGTGGCCGAATGGACGACGAAACGCACCGTTGCCGAGATCATCGACGAGGCGACGTTGTGGCGCATCCCGGTCGTTCCGATCGGCGACGGCGTCACCATTGCGCGGCTCGAACACTTCGTGGCACGCAGCACGTTCGTTCCCAACCCGCGGGGCGGGTTCCTGCAGCCGGGCCTGCCGTACCGTTTCAGCGACATCCAGACCCGGCCGTTCACGGCCGCTCCCTTGCTCGCTGAGCACAATGGCTCGATCGAGCCGGCCGCGACCCGCATCCAGTCCCGGAAGGCCGCATGGGCACGCGCCGATCCATCTGCCGACAAGCCACTCCGAGGACTGCGGATCGCCGACTTCACGGCGTACTGGGCCGGTCCGTTCGCCGCGCAGTGGTGCGCGATGATGGGCGCCGACGTCATCCACGTCGAATCGCCGACACGACCGGACGGGATGCGCACGGCGACAACGAAGCCGATGAGCGAGGACCGCTGGTACGAGTGGGGTCCGGTGTACGGCTCGGCGAACACCGACAAGCGCGGCATCGCCGTCGATCTGGCTCGCCCCGAAGGTCGGGACATCGCCCTGCGCCTGGTGGCCGAGTGCGACGTCGTGATCGAGAACTTCTCGCCCCGCGTGATGCCGAACTTCGGACTCGGTTGGGACGAATTGTCTCGGGTGAGACCCGACCTGATCATGGTCCGTATGCCCGCATTCGGATTGTCGGGTCCGTGGACCGACCGGACCGGCTTCGCCCAGACGACCGAGCAGATCTCGGGCATGGCGTGGCGTACCGGTTTCGCCGATGGGCAGCCGCTGTTGCCACGAGGGGCCTGCGATCCTCTGGCCGGCGCCCACGCGATGATCGCCCTGATGGCTGCACTCGAGCATCGGCGACGCACCGGAGGAGGGCAGCTGATCGAGGCGACCCTCGTCGAAGCCGCCCTCAACCTGACGGCCGAGGTGGTCATCGAGCACCAGGCGTACGGACAATCGATCGGCCGGATCGGGAACCGGGCGCATCGGATCGCACCACAGGGCTGCTATCGCTGCAGCGCTGCGGAGTCGGAACCCGAACGCTGGATCTGCATCTCGGTCGAGGACGATCTGCAGTGGCGAGCCCTGAAGACTGCGCTCGGTGAACCACCCGCCTTGAGCGATCCGGCGCTGGGATCGTGCGAGGCGCGTCAGCTGGCGCACGACCGCATCGACGAAGCGCTGTCGTCGCTGACCATCGGTCGCGATCGCGACGAGTTGGTCAGCCTGCTGACGGCTGCGGGGGTGACGTGTGCGCCGGTGTGGCCGGCCAGATGTCTCGACCAACTGGACCAGCCGCACGCTCGCGGGTTCGTCGAGGCCGTCGATCGCGCCATCGTCGGCCGACACGAACTGTGGGGCATGCCGGTCCGACCGATGGAAAGGACCCGCTGGGTGTGGAACGAGCGACCGGCGCCGACCATCGGCGAACACAATGCCGAGATTCTGTGCGGTCTGCTGGGCTACGACGAGACCGATGTGACCTGCCTGGCCGACGCCGGCGTGATCGGCGACCGATGGATCACCGGCTGACCAAGGTCGGGTCGCACGGTCGACATCGACACCGACGAAAGCGCTGGTCTCGGGTCAGGTCCGCACGGACGGACGCAACAGCTGACCGGGCTTGCCGCTCGTCGCTGCATCGATCGGCACCCCGTCGCGACGAATGATCGTGCCGTTGACCAAGACATGAGTCATTCCGACGGGAGCATCAGCCGTCAGACGCTCGGAGCCTCCGGGGAAATCGGCCACTCGACGCAGCGGACCCGGGGCAACCGTGTCGGGATCGAACACGGTGATGTCGGCCCAGCCGCCGACACGGAGGTAGCCGCGGTCGGCGAAACCGAACAGGTCGGCCTGGACCCCCGTCAGCTTGCGCACGGCCTGCTCGATCGACATCAGCTGTCGATCCCGCACCCAGTTGCCGAGGAAATCCGTTGCCTGTGGGGCATCGCACAACTGTCCGACATGCGCTCCGGCATCGGACAATCCGAGCGTGCAATGTTCTTCTCTGAGCAGTTCCCCCACTGCGACGACATCGTCATTGGCGACCACGCATCGAACCCCGAGGCGGAGGTCGTCGTGGCGCAGAGTCGCGTCGAGCAGCACGTCGAGCGGGGTCACGTTCTGCTCGACGGCGAGATCGGCGATGCTGACACCGTCGAGTTCGGGGTGCTGCTGGTCGTCGCCGAACGAATACGTGTCCCATCTCGGCTTCATTCCGGCAATCGATTCGTACGACGACCACGCCTGGGCGCGCCAATCGGGATCGGCGTAGGCGGTTCGACGCTGATCGAGCGTTCCGGCCGCCAGCGCGCCGAACACCGGACTGACGTTGAGCAGGTACGGCGCGTCCATCGTGAACTGCATTCCCAGCACACGGGGCGTCACCTGTGGCCAGACCTGTGCGCCACTCTCCCAGCCACGACGGTTGATGTCGACCAGCCGCCGGTGCGTCCCGGTCGGGCTGGACAGCAGCGCGCCATAGGTGAAGGGCAGGCCGACCGTCGGCTGCAGTTCGTACAGGCGGTCGATCCCGCACTGTTCGCCAGGGGCCACGGACACAACGCCGCGACGTTCTTCGGTCATCACCTCGAGCAACGATTCGAACTCGGACGGTTCGGCGAAACGGCTGGGTACCGGTAACCCATCCGCGCCCCGGTGCGGCAACGCGAAACTGGTCGCCAAACCAGCGGCACCGGCGCGCATCGCGTCTCGGAGTTCGTCCTGCATCGCTGTCACCTCGGCCTCCGTCGCAACACGCACGTAGGCCTCGTCGCCCATGACGTAGAGCCGGAGTGCCGTATGACCGAGGTACGCCGCGAAGTTCAGCAGCGAGCCACGCGTTTCGACCGACGCGAGGTACTCACGGAAGGTCTCGAATTCCCACGGCACGCCGTCGATCAGCACCTGATAGTCCATGTCTTCGACGTTTTCGAGGGTGCGCGCGATGATCTGCTCGCCACCCGGACGAACCGGAGCCAACGAGAATCCGCAATTGCCGGCCACGACGGTGGTGACACCGTGGAACGACGATGGCGTGAGTGCCGGGTCGAAGAACACCTGGGCGTCGTAGTGGGTGTGGATGTCGATGAAACCCGGCGCGACCACGTGACCCGTTGCGTCGAGCACGGTGTGACCTCGTAGGCCATGACCGATCGCCGAGATCCTCCCGTCGGTCACTGCGACGTCTGCGAGGCGACCCGGTGTGCCGGAGCCATCGACGACGAATCCCCCGCTGATCACGATGTCGGCCACGGTTGGCGCAGCGTTGGTCTCGGCTTCGTTCATCGACGTCGTCCCTCTTCCCCGGTGCTCGTGTCGAACCCCGCCGAAGTCTCGCACTTCCGGGCGCGACGCCCGAGTTCAGCCGAACACCGACGTCACCCATCGGCAGATGCGGTCTGCGGTTGCGGTGGAATTGTTGGTCAGCCCGTGACCTTCCCCGGGAAGGATCTCGACGTCGCCGTGGCCGTGGGCGAGCCTCTGCACGACATGGCTGGACTCGGCCGGCAGCACGTCGTCGTCTGCTCCGTGGATCAACAGGAACGGTCGAGGGACGAGTCCGGCGACCCCTTCACAACCTGCTGATTGAGTCGAGAGGGTGCACACGCCGACCACTGCGCGCGGCAGTGCCAGTCCGACGTTGATGGCCACCGCTCCCCCGAAGGAGTGTCCGAGTGCAACGACTCGTGAAGCGCCGCGCTGCGATGCGACATCGACGGCGCCGATTGCGTCCAGCGTGCTGAGCTGCAGATGTGATGGCCTGCGGTAGTCGACGATGACGGTGGCAACACCCTTCTCCGCCAGATGTCGCCCGATTGCCGGGTACATGCCTCGACCGGGACCGAGGAACCCGCCCATCCCCCCGCCGCAGGCAACCACGAGCTTCTCTGCGTCGATCGGCCCGAACCACATCAGACCGACCAGTCCGCGCATCGTGTAGATCTCCGTCAGCCGAACCCCGGCACCGAGATCGACCTCGCTGAGACCGAGCGGCTCCAGAAGATCAGCAGGATGGACATCGTCGGCCATCGCCGGACGATACACATTCTCGTCGGGCCGCACTCCCATTCGATCTCGAGCCGTGTCACCGTGCAAACTAGAACTCGTTCCACAGGAGGATCTGCCCCATGCAAATCGCGTACACACCCGAGCAGGAGACGCTGCGTGACGAGCTGCGCGAATATTTCGCCGAGCTGATGACGCCGGAGCGTCGGGCCGGGCTGGCGGAGGGAATCGAGTCGGGCGGCCGTCAGGTCTACCTCGACACGATCAAGCAATTGGGAACAGACGGATGGCTCGGCATCGGCTGGCCGACGCAGTACGGCGGCCAGGACCGGACGATGATGGAGCAGCTGATCTTCAGCGACGAGGCCCTCACTGCGCGAATTCCGCTGCCGTTCTTGACGATCAACACGGTCGGCCCGACGATCATGGAGTTCGGCACCGACGAGCAGAAGGACTTCTTCCTCCCCCGAATCCTGCGCGGCGAGATGCACTTCGCGATCGGCTACTCCGAACCGGATGCAGGGACCGACCTCGCCTCGCTCACCACCCGGGCTGTCCGCGATGGCGACGAATACGTGATCAACGGATCGAAGATGTGGACCAGCCTGATCGACTCGGCCGACTACGTGTGGCTCGCTG
>JAYTRT010000266.1:0-1847 GCA_043746045.1 Actinomycetota bacterium
GAATCGGTCAACGGCGCACTGTGCACGTCCACAAGCTGGTCTCCAGCGGAACGATCGAAGAACGGATCGACGAGATGATCACCAACAAGCGGGCGCTCGCCAAACGAGTCGTCGGCACCGGCGAGCAATGGGTCACCGAACTCAGCATCGACGACCTGCGCGACGTGATCGCGCTGCGACCGCAGGACACCGACGGATGAGCAGGCGCAGTTGGGATGATCCATGGCAGACCTACCCGGCTTCGAAGCCAATCAAAGCCGAAGGCGGCATCGCGACGAGCAAACAACGTGGCGCGATGGCCGACACCTGGTGGTCGAAACGGTTCGTCGAAACGCTGGAGTCCTACGGGCTCGGGACGCGAATGCAACGCGGTCGCCGATACGCCCGCAGCGGCCAGGTTCTGTCGGTCGACGTCAACCCTGGCCTGATCGTGTCTCAGGTACAGGGTTCGAGGCGGACCCCGTACATCGTGACGGTCCGCAGCAGGCAACCGTCCGACGCCGAATGGGCCCGCCTCGACCAAAGTCTGCGATCACAGGTGGGTTTCGCGGCCCGACTGCTCGCTGGCGAGGTCCCCACAGAACTGGAGGGGGCATGCCGCGACGCTGGCATCGACCTGTTTCCGGCAACCTGGAAATCGCTGCAGGCCACCTGCAGCTGTCCGGACTGGGAGAACCCGTGCAAGCACCTCGCAGCCGTGCTGTACGTGTTCGCCGACCAACTCGACAGCGATCCATGGCTGCTGCTGTCGTGGCGAGGACGCACACGGGAGCAGGTGCTCGATCTGCTCGCAGCCGGACGATCGGCGGGTGCTCACGGTGCCCGAAACGACGGGCTACCAGCCTGGTGGCCGCTGGTTCCGGGCCGCGGCGAACGGCCACACCGCCGGCAACCGCTGTCGATTGCCGTTTCACCGGTGCCCGCTCACCGGGTGCTAGCTCGACTCGAGTCGCTTGACGCCGAGATCGCCGGCACACCTGTCACCGAACTGCTCGCCGCCGCGTACGAAGTGCTCGAACCGCGCTAGCAGCGGATGTGTTGGCGTGCTGGTGGTGTCGAGACGGCGGAGCGTTTCGGTGGCTTTGCGACGGGTGTCGTCGCGGCGTCGGCGGGCGGCAGCGATCAGAGCGGCGGTGCGGTCAACGGTCATTGGGGTCCTCCGGTGTGGGTGGTTCGAGGGCGGTGATGATGCGTTGGGAGTGTCGGAAAGATGGTGTAACTGGATTCTGGTCTGAGAGGGTGAGCGATGGCTCGCCGGAGAGTAGGACCGATGTCCGATCAAGGAATTGTGGATCAGGAGCTCGCGTAGCAGCTCGTCGATCGTGCCAAAACCGAGGGGGTGAAGTTGACCGGCCCTGATGGCGTGCTGGGTGATCTGACCAAACGGGTCCTCGAGGCCGGGTTGGAAGGTGAGATGGACGGCCACCTTGGTTACGCGAAGCACACCGTCGAGGGACGCGATGGCGGCAACTCGCGTAACGGCACGCGGACCAAAACGGTGATCACAGATGTCGGCCCGATCGATATCGATGTGCCCCGCGATCGTGACGGCACGTTCGAACCAGCGATCGTGCGCAAGCACCAGCGCCGCCTCGGTGGTGTTGATGACATGGTGCTGTCGTTGTCCGCGAAAGGGTTGACGACTGGTGAGATCTCGGCGCACCTCGCTGAGGTCTATGGGGCCAGCGTGTCGAAGGACACGATCTCGGCGATCACTGACCGGGTGTTGGGAGAGATCACGGATTGGCAATCGCGTCCGCTCGACGCGGTTTATCCGGTGTTGTTCATCGATGCGATCTTCGTCAAGATCCGCGACGGCCAGGTCGCTAACAGGCCGATCTACGTGG
>JAYTRT010000267.1:0-17536 GCA_043746045.1 Actinomycetota bacterium
TCGTCGATCGGATGCGCCTCGGCCGTGACCCGGCGCAGGTGATCGAGCTGATCCAGAACGTCACCGAGCTGGCCGGCGGTGACGAGCGCCGCAGCGTCGATGTCGTCGAACGGCACGATCTCGCTGGGGCCGACGCGCGGGGTCGGTGCGGGCATCGCTGCGCCGAGCAGGATCCGGTCGAGGGTGGATGCCCATGTACCTTCGGTGATGTCCTCGGATATCCACCGGCTGCGATGGTCGCCGTCGAGTCCCCAACTGACACCCAGGTCGGTCATCCAGCGGTCGATCCGTTCGAAGCCTTCGTCGTCGAAACCGAATGCGCGACGCACCGGATCGAGCGAGCACACGCTGAGCACGTCGGGGCCGGTGCACCGCCCGCCGATGACTTCGAGCACCGTCGACAACGCGATCGCGACCGGGTTGCCGACGCCGAGGGACAGATCGGTGACCCGAACGGGGATGGGCAGCGAACTTCGCTGGAAGACGGAACGGGCCAATGGTGCGAAGCGGGCGAGGTCGGGGCACAGGACGACCACATCGTGGGCGGTCAGCGAGTGATCGGCGGCGAAGAGGTGACCGAGGGCGTCGCGCAGCACCTCGAGTTGGCGCACGGTGCCGTGGCAGGCGTGGATCTGCAGGCTCGTGTCGGCAACCCTGCGCGACGACGGGTAGGACAGCTTCGACGTCGACCTGTCGACGTCGTCGACGAGGTCGGCCTGGATCTGGTGCAGCAGGGTGAGCGGGGGTTCGTGGTGCCGGGCATCGAGTGCAACGTCGATCGTGGCGGCAAGGCCGTTGACGAGGACGGCAGCCTCCATCGCCGGTCGCCCCCATGAGCGTAGGAGCGGATGCCGGATCGCTGCCGTGGCATCGCAGGAACCACGCAGGACCAGCCGCCCGGCCAACTGCTGGCGACTGCCTGCCCACGCCGCCGGCGAAGGATGGACGAGATGCAGGTGAACGTCGCGGACGGCCCCGAGTGCCTGGAGGATGTCCAACTGCGCGGCCGAGACACCGCTGACGCCGAACACCGAGACTCGTTCTGGAAGCTGAGGTTCCAACGTGCCGGAACGCAGCATCGTCAGCAGATCCGGAAGGTGCTCGGAGGGATTCGGACCGATTGCGGCACGCACCACGCGCCACAGGCGGGGCTGCCAGGCATGGTCGTCGGCGAGAGGAACAATGGCCTCGTTCTCGTCTGTCGTTCCATCGCCGTCGTGGCCGGCCTGCCATTGCTGCAGGAGCTGCGGTCGATTGATCGCGTATCGATCGAACAGGTCGGCGATCCGTCGGGCTCGTGCGTACGTCCCGTTGCGACGGGTTCGCCAACCGGGTACATCGACATCATCCGATTCGAGTGCATCGAGGACGGTCCAGGTCAGCCGTTCGATGTCCCAAGGGCTGGTCTCGCCCAAGGGGCGACCGAGTGCCGCCGCGGTGAACCGGCCTGGGAAGACCATGTCGATGTTGGCAGCGATCCCGTCGCGATGACCGGTGGCGCCGAGACGAAACCCGAGTTGCTGCTGGAGCCAGTCGCGCATGCCCGCCGTCGGCACCGAGACGACATCGGCGGTGAACGGGTCGGCCACGGGTGCCGCCAACGTTCCGGCGAGGATCTCGACGAGCGGTCCCAGGTGCGGGCCATGATGGATGTGCAGTGACAACGGCAGGACTTTCGAGAATGCGATGCCCGGTCGGGCCCCGTTGTCATTCCACCACACGGGTGTGACAGCCACGTCGAGATCGTCGAAGCGGGATCTGCCCGCTGAACCTCACCCCGAGATCCGGGCGTACTGTTGGGTCATGACCACAGAGATCACCGCATACGACAAGCTGTACATCAACGGGGCCTGGGCGGCGTCGACGTCCACCGACACCATCGAGGTCGTCGATTCCGTCACGGAGGACGTGATGGCGACCATCCCGTCCGGCACTGCCGCCGACGTCGATGCGGCCGTCGCCGCTGCGAAGGCCGCATTCGAAGGGTGGGCGGCGACCCCGATCGAGGAGCGGGCCAAGTTCCTGACTCGCATCGGCGATGCACTCGGTGCCCGCATGGACGAAATCGCGACTGCCATCTCCAAGGAGACCGGCATGGCCAAGTGGCTCTCGCAGCTGGTGCAGGTCGGTCTGCCGATCAACAGCTTCAACTCGGCTGCTGCGCTGGCCGAGACGTATCAGTTCGAAGAGAAGATCGGCACGTCGCTGATCGTCCGCGAGCCGATCGGCGTCGTTGCCTGCATCACCCCGTGGAACTATCCGCTTCATCAGATCGCAGCGAAGGTCGCCTACGCGATGGCCGCCGGCTGCACCGTCGTGCTCAAGCCGAGCGAGGTCGCGCCGATCGACGCGTTCATTCTGGCCGACGTGATCAACGAGATCGGCCTGCCGGCCGGCGTTTTCAATCTGGTGTCCGGCGTCGGCCCGGTCGTGGGCGAGGCAATGGCATCACACCCCGACGTCGACATGGTCTCGTTCACCGGCTCCACCCGCGCCGGCAAGCGTGTTGCCCAACTGGGCGCCGAGACGATCAAGAAGATCGCCCTCGAGCTCGGTGGCAAGAGCGCCAACATCATGCTCGACGACCTCGACGAGGCCGGCTTTGCCAAGGCGGTCAGCGACGGCGTCGGCAAGGCATTCCTGAACTCGGGACAGACCTGCTCGGCGTTGACCCGCATGTTGGTTCCGAAGACCCGTCTGGCCGAGGCCGAGGCAGTCGCCGGCGCAACCGCGAGTGCGATGGTCGTCGGCTCACCGTTTGCCGAGGGGGTGCATCTCGGGCCGCTGGCCTCTGCTGCCCAGCGCGACCGCGTCCAGGGCTACATCCAGAAGGGCATCGACGAGGGTGCGACGCTGGTCGCCGGTGGCCTCGGTAAGCCGGAGGGAACGGATGTCGGCTTCTATGTCCGCCCGACCGTGTTCTCTGGCGTGACCCCGCAGATGACCATTGCCCAGGAGGAGATCTTCGGACCGGTGCTCTCGATCCTCGGCTACGAGGACGAGGACGACGCCGTCAGGATCGCCAACGGGGTGGTGTACGGCCTGGCCGGTGGCGTTTGGTCAGCAGACAAGGCTCACGCCGAGCGGGTCGCTCGCCGGCTGCGCACCGGCCAGGTCGAAGTCAACGGCGGCGCCTTCAACCCGAATGCGCCGTTCGGTGGCTACAAGCAGTCGGGCATCGGTCGCGAGTACGGCAAGTTCGGTCTCGAAGAGTTCCTCGAGATCAAGTCGTTGCAACTGTAGAGCCTGGCTGTCGAGGCAGTCGGCATCGATCCCGAAAAGCGAACAAGGATCGCTTCTCGTCGGTGAGGGACGAGAAGCGATCCTGTTCGATTCGAGCGGGGGACAGTCCGCCCGAAGACTCGGCGCTGGAGGAACAGCGGAGAGTGGAACTCGGGTCTGACGGGTGAGATCAGACCATCGGGCGACGCAGCTTGCGACCGGCGAGAAGTCGGGCCAGCAGACCCCAGTGCAGCATTGCTGCACCAGCGAGCACGAGAAGCGTGATACTGATGCCGGTGACCGGCAGGTCGCCTCCACCTCCGCCGCCTCCGGCTCCAGCCGGTGTGGTCGTCGACGTGTCGCCCTCGAACGGGGCGATGTTCGCTGATCTGGTCCCCGCTGCGGGCGTGGTCGTGTCCGTGGCCCCGGCAATGGTGGTCGTACCGATCGCCGTGGTGGCGGTAGTGGTGTCAGGCGGGGCCGGGACAGTGATGGGTGTCGTGGGAACAGTCGTCGAAGGAGTCGTCACGGCGGTGGGACAGCTGCCGACGGTATTGCTTCCGAGGACCCCCACCGAGACGCCGCAGACCTGGACGGTCAATGGGATGTTGATCAGTCCACCGCCGCCGCCGGTGACGCTCGGGCCGGTCGCCGGGCAAGCGCCGGTGGCCTTGGCGTTGATCGCGCCGACACCGATGCCGCACACTTGGGTGGCTGCGGCGACCGTGGCGAGTCCGCCGCCACTACCGCCGCCCGCAGCACTGGGCCCGGTGGCGGGGCAGGCGCCAGTGGCGCTCGCGTCGATCGCACCCACCGAGACGCCGCAGACCTGAATCGGTGCGAGGACGCCGACCGCCGAACCGGCGCCGGGCTGGATCACGGCAGTGCCGCTGCTCGGGGTGCCACCGGAGATGATCGCAGGACCGGCATCACTACTGGTCGCGGAAGGCCCGGTTGCGGGGCAGGCACCGGTGGCGCCACTGCTGATCGCGCCAACCGAGATTCCACAGATCTGAACGGGCACCTGGACGTTGACGAGGCTGCCGGTGTTCGGGATCAATCCGCTGATCGGGCCGGTCCCGGGGCTGCCGCCACCGGGGAGGGCCGCGGCCGAATTGGCCGTCGGCAGCGGGAGACCGCCCGTGGCGGGCAGTATCGAAGCAACGATGGAGTCGACCGTTGCGCAGACAGTTCCGACGACGGGCAGTCCGCCCGCAGAATCGCAGGGAAGGATGTCAGTGGGCCGGTTCGAGACGGTCGAGTCGGCCGATGCCGAACTGGCCGCACCCGACGAAAGGATCAGGAACGCTGCCGTGCCGGCGATCAGGCCGGACTTGGCGAGGACGAGGTAGCGCCGCATGATGTTCTCCCTTGTCGACAACCACCGCAGAACTCGGCGAGCACAGCGGCACTTCGGTGAGCCCAGCCGCCGGGGGTGTCGGCCGTTGGGTTCACCCTGTCTCAAGCAGGTTCCTGCGTGTCGATGACGCGACCGGTGTTACAGATGTATGACGAATCGCGTTCGCTCGACCACTATCTGTGGTGGGAGGGCCGAACGCTCATCAGTTGCCGAGCCCGGCTCTCCACGTCTTCGCGATTGACGTAGCCGCCGCACATCCGCCGAACACCCGTGTACGCGAAGCGCCCGTGCAACACCCGCCAGTTGTCGAACAGCATTGCTTCTCCGGGAACCAACACGTGCCGCCACTGCATCGCCGGGTCGTTCGCGATGGTGTCGAAGATTCGCAATGCTGCGTAGAACGCGATCATCTCGCGCTCGGGGAGCAGGAACGGAGCGCGGTCGTAGTTGTTGAACGAGACCTGGACGAGCGCGCCGGCGTCGTCGTGGCGCAGAATCGGGCGGGCCGCCATCAGGTGTGCGCCGTCGCCGATGTACTGCCCGGGTACGAACACGCTGGAGAGGGTCGCGTAGTGCACCGGATGCTCGCGTCGCATCAATGCCGCGACGGCCAACGCGTCGACCATCGTCGATTCACCGCCCGTCCCGTCGAACTGCAGGCAGTGCAGCAGCTGCACGCCGGGTGCGTCGTGTGAATACGTACCGTCGGAGTGGGGGCGAAGTTCGAGATTGGTGTACGCAGTGTCGGCCTTGGTCAGATCTGCTGTGAACTCCCACATTCCACCGAAGATGGTCTCGCGCACGTATCCGATGCGGCGCAGTAGCGCCTCCGTCGCGGAGGTGTCGGCCGGCGTCCCGACCGCAATGCAGAACCCGTACCGGAACGTCTTCTCCAACCATTCGCCGACGGCGCGGTCGCTGCTCATCACAGCGTCGTAGTCGACGACCGGCAGGGCATCACCGATCGATGCAGCATCCCACAGTGTCGTCGGTGTACGAACGGTGGTGTCCGCAGCCGTGGGCACCCTGTACCGAGCCAGGAACGAGAGTGGCAGCACCGAGGCCGCTGCGCCGGCGTCGTCCCACTCGATGACCAGATCGCGGCGGAGCACGGCAGCGGACCTGGCGACGATCACGGGGGGAAGGCTCGCGGTGAACAACTGCCGCTGCTGGGTGACCGGGTGCAACGTTTCGTCGTCGTGAGCGTGATCGCGTAGCCAGATCCACGGATAGCTGGTGATGACACCGTCGGACCATTCGACGTGCAGCGACACCGGGCCGGGTGTCAGGCGGATCGGCGAGACATCGGCAGGCACATCGGTGCCGGTCGCGGATACCGATGGTGCGGTCGTTGTCATGCGTCGCAATGCTATTGAGTGGCGTCTCGGTTGTCGCCGTGAGCTGGTTCGAGACGACCAAGAGAGTTCGCCGAGGCCACGAGCAAGTTGCTCTCCGCAGGATAGAACACATGTATGGCCATTGCGTGTGCGTACTGCGGGGAATCGCACCCGACTCCCGGCCAGGTTCGCGAATGCTGGCAACGTCATCAGGGTGTGGAGGCGGCCGGTGGCGCGCACGATGACGTCGCAGTCGCGGCTGACGAACGTGTCCGTCAGCCGTGGTTGAACCCAGGCCCGGAAGCACTCGCACGGGGCATCGTGATCGCTGCCGGCGGCAACGTGCCGACTCCGTGGGCCGCCGCGCAGCGGATGGTGGTCGATCGCTCGGTGCTGATCGATCCCGAGCAGACCGTTGCGATGCTGCAGGCTCTGGCGTCCGCTGGTCGCCGGGCCGTGATCGAGATCGCCGCGGACATCCTGGACGAGACCCGGCAGCCACCACGTTCGGTCGAGTCAGCGCCGCCGTACTCACTCGGTCCACGATTCTCGTTTCCGCTGGACGTGCTGCATCACCTCATCTGGTCGAACGCGATCGATGCCACCGCTGCCGAACCGTCGTGGCACGTCGTCGACAGCGCGATCCGGTTGGGTGCCTCTCCACCGCCGACCGGAACCGAGGACGCCGGCGATGTGCAATTGGCCAACGGCAGTTTCGTCTGGCTCGACGGCGGCCCGATCCGTCGACGCGCCGCAATTGGTGGTGTCCCGGTTCTGCATGCTGTATCGGTCGAGCACGGCTCGTTGCTCGCTCCGGTCGAGCGTGAACCGGCCGCCGAATTGGCGCCCGACCAACGTGCAGCCGTGACCCACGATGGGGCCGCAGCGCGAATCATCGCACCGGCCGGTAGTGGCAAGACGAGGGTCTTGACCGAACGCGCCCGTCATCTGCTCGATGGGTGGCGGGTGCCGCCGGGGGCGTTGAGTCTCGTTGCGTTCAACAAACGCGCCCAATTGGAGATCCAGTCACGGACGACTGATCTTCGGGGTCTCCGGGTGCGCACCTTGAACGCAATCGCACTGGCGATCGTCAACGGCAACGCTCCGTTCGCAGCGCAGTCCCGTTCGTGGCGAACGATCGACGAGGTCGACGTGCGGCGTGTGATCGCAACGTTGGTCCCGTTCCCGCGCAAGCGCAACACGGATCCGGTTGCGGCGTGGATCGAGGCGCTGAGCGTGGTGCGCCTCGGACTGCGCACACCGGATGACGTCGAGAGCATGTACAACGGCGACGTCGACGGGCTGGCCGAGATGTGGCCCCGCTATCGCACCCGACTCGAACGCGAGGGCGCACTCGACTTCGATGACCAGATCTATCGCGCGATCGAGCTGCTGCTGACCGACCCCGATGCCCGGTTCGTAGCGCAACGCGCCTGTCGGTTCCTGCTCGTCGACGAATTCCAGGACCTGACACCGGCCCACATCCTGCTCGTTCGTCTGTTGTCCGCACCGGGCTTCGGCGTGTTCGGCGTCGGCGACGACGACCAGACCATCTACGGATACAGCGGCGCCAAACCCGAGTGGCTGATCGACTTCGCCTCGCTGTTCCCCGATGCCGGAGCGCACCCGCTCGAGGTCAACTACCGCTGTCCTGGCGATGTCGTCGTGGCTGCCGATCGCCTCGTCCGGCACAATCGACGTCGAGTGGCGAAGGTGATCCGGGGGGTGAGCCCGGACAGCATCGGCTTGCACGTCGTCAGCTGCACAGCGGTCGGGTCGGACACGTTGACCGAAACGGTGGACATCGTCCGGCAGGCGCTGCAGCAGCGGCGTCAGCCCAGCGACGTCGCCGTGCTGACCCGGGTCAACGCCTTGCTGGCCCCCGTGCAGGTCGGTCTGCTCGCGCACGGCATCCGAGTCCAGGGAGGGGTCGGTACCGAGTTCCTCGAACGAACGGCGATCCGTGCGTCGCTGGCGTGGTTGCGTCTCGCTGTCGCCGGGCCCGAGTCGTTGCAGTCGCAGGATCTGGCCGAGGCGCTTCGCCGTCCGTCTCGTCCGATGCATCCGAATGTCGCCAAGTGGGTTGCCGAACAGAATTCCGTTGCTGGTCTGCGACGGTTGGCCGGGCGGATCAACACCGAGCGTGATGCGGTTCGAGTCGCCGCGTTCACCGACGATCTGACGCGCCTGCAACGAATGGCCACGACATCGACGACCGCGGAGATCCTCGGATCCCTGGCCGAGGACGTCGGTCTCGGTGCCGCGATCGCGACGCTCGACGACGGTCGACACGGTATGAACCGTGCGGCGCAGAACGACGATCTGGTCGCGATGGCTCAGCTTGCCGCGTTGCATCCGGATCCCGCAACGTTCGGTGACTGGCTACGCGTCCAGCTCACCGAGCGGCGATCGGACGACGGCGTGGTCCTGTCGACCGTCCATCGCGTCAAAGGGCAGGAATGGCCGGTCGTGGTGGTGCATCATGCCGAGGCCGATCAGTATCCTCATCGCCTCGCCGAAGACCTCGAGGAGGAGCGGCGAGTGTTCCACGTCGCCATCACGCGCGGCGCCGAGCACGTGCACGTCGTGGTCGGTAGTGATCCCTCCCCGTTCGTCGAAGAGATGCTGCGCGAACCGCCCGAGCGTCTCGCCGACGACCGGGCAGCGTCGTCGCGGCCGAGACGCGAGGGCGCGTCTGCGGTGGTGTCGTTGTCCACCAAGACCAAGCCGGCTGCTCGGGAGACGATGTTCGACAAGGTCACCGTGCTCGCTGCGCCGGGCTTGGTCATCGTCGACGGCGGCCAGGAGTGGACGATCGAATCGGTCGAGGCCGACTCGGCTGTTGCCCGGCGGGGCGGCGTGACCAGACGTTTCTCGTTCGGTTCATCGGTCGTCACCGCCGGTCGCCAACGGGGCCCGCTGCGCAGAACGGCGAACGACCTTCCTTCCGCACCATCCATTCGCGCCCACGACAAGCTGCGCCAGACCCGAGAGCGGCTGCGTTCGGGCAAGCCCGCCTACGTCGTGTACGACGACAAGACGCTCGAAGCGATCGCGTTGGCCCTTCCGACAACGATCCGCGCGCTGGGTGCCATCCCCGGCATCGGTCCAGCGAAACTGGAACAGTACGGCGACGCGATCCTGCTCGCTGTCGAGGACGCCGCTGACCCGAGCTGAGCCCCGCCACACCAGCCGGTTGGGCTCATGGCGGGGTTGCGTCACGTGAAGTATTCTCGTGGACGTGGTGGGCGATCGGCGGGCAACGGATGTGGCGGCGGATGCAGCATCCGATGCGTCGGCGGCCCGCGAGGTGATTGCTGCCAGTCGGCTGGTGCTCGATGCGTTGCCGCGTGCCATCACCGTCCTCGATCGTGACGGAATGATCGTGGGCTGGAATCAGGTGTCCGAACATTCCTACGGTTGGACGTCCGCTGAAGCCGTCGGCCGATCGATGTACGAGCTGATGACCCCGCCCGGTCTGCGAGGTGTCGGACGGTCGATCGTCGAGACCGTGCTGACGGGTGAGAGTTGGTCGGGACCTGTCAGGGTGGTCCTGAGCGATGGAACGACGCTCGCGACATCATCCTTCCTCAGTCCGCTGAGGAGTCTGCACGGCGACATCATCGGAGTGGTCTGTGCCGCAGACGATGCCTCCGCCACCGACGACGTCCGACGCCTCGAGAAGCAGGCCGACGTGCTCTCCGAGCGACTGTTGCTGGCCCTCGAAGCCGGGCAATTGGGGACCTGGCAGTGGACCAAGGCCACAGGTGTCACAGTCTGGACGCGCAGATGGAGCGATTGTTCGGTCTCGAGCCTGGCACGTTCGACGGCACCTATGACGCCTGGGTCGCATTGCTCCATCCGGAAGACGTGCACCACTCGCTCGGTGTCCTCGACCAGGCGGTCGCTGACCAGGGTTCGTACGCGGTGGAGCATCGCGTCGTCTGGCCCGACGGGTCCGAGCACTGGTTGCAGGGACGCGGAAAGACCACCTCGGACGAGGCCGGCAACGTCACCGGCACGCTCGGCTGTTCGATCGATGTGACCGATCGCAAGTTGGCTGAAGCGGCGGCGGCGACACGTATCCACGATGCCGAAAGCGCGGCAGAGCGCGAGCGGCTACAACGCGAACGGATCGAATTCCTGGTCACATTGAACGACGTGGCGCTGGTCGCAACCGATCACATGGATTTGATGCGGCGGATCGGGGCGGCCGCTGTGCCTCGCCTCGGTGACTGGTGCGCTGTGCACTTCCGCCCCCAACCGGGAGCTGCGCACGAGCGCGTGTTCGTCCACGTCGATCCGGCCAAGACCGAATGGGCAACCCGGTTGAGCATCGATCTGGCGTTCGATCCGAACTCGACCTTCGGCGTGGCGTATGTGATGCGCACCGGTCGGACCGAGTTCGTGTCGTCGATCGATCACCACGCGCTCGGTTCTGCAATCGACGCAACCAACGCAGACAACTCCGAGCAACTGCACAGCGTGCTGAGCGTCCTGCAGTTGACGAGCACGATCACCGTGCCGTTGATCACCAAGCGCGGCATCGTCGGAGCGATCCAGTTCGTGAGTGCGGAATCGGGACGCCATTACGAGGCCGACGATCGGGCGCTCGCCGAAGCGGCCGCTGGTCGGGTGGCCGAGGCGATCGACAATGCCTGGCTCGTCGAACAACAGAGGAACATCGCTGTGACACTGCAGGCTGCGCTGTTGCCATCGGCGATGCCCGTGATCGCCGGAGCGACCATCGCCGTCCGGTACTGGGCGGCCGGTGCCGTGTCCGAGGTCGGCGGTGACTTCTACGACGTGTTCCAGATCGAGGACGATGCGTGGGCCATCGTCATCGGCGATGTGTGCGGGACGGGCGCCAGAGCAGCCTCGGTGACGGCGACGGCGCGCCACACGATCAGAGCTGCAGCGATGCACGGGGCATCGCCGACAGAGGTCTTGCACTGGGTCAACGACGCTGTGCGGGCGAGCGGTTTCGGACTGTTCTGCACCGTGCTCTACTCGACACTCACCCGCTCGGGTGAGGGAGTGTGGACGTACACATCGGCCGCGGGCGGCCATCCGCTTCCGATACTGGTGGACGGCGACGGCGTCGCGAGCATGCTCGGCATGCCCGGCACCCTGATCGGCATCGTCGCGGACATCGACGTCACTGCTTCGACGACGGTGCTCGGCGCCGGCTCCACGCTCGTCCTCCACACCGACGGCGTCAACGATGTCGCACCGCCACACGGGCTGGACGACACGACGCTTCTGTCGATGGTCGCCGCAGCGAGCGCGGCGACAGGAAACGCTGAGTTGGTTGCCGAGCGACTCGGAACTGCGATTGCCAGTGTCCTGCCGATCCTCGAACGAGACGACGACATGGCTGTCGTCGTCGTGCGTCTCGGATAGGAACCCACAGCGGTCAGCCCGGACCGGGAGGTGTGCCCGTGCCGAATGGGCGACCACCGAGTGATTCGCGCCCGTGTTCGGTCAGCCAGTTGGTGACGTCCGGTCCATCCGGAACGATCTGGGTCGGGTTGATGTCCTTGTGGACGATGTAGTAGTGCTGCTTGATCTGGGTGAAGTCGATCGTGTCTCCGAACCCGGGCGTCTGGAACAGATCCCGTGCATATGCCCAGAGCACCGGCATCTCGCTCAACTTCTGGCGGTTGCATTTGAAGTGACCGTGGTAGACCGCGTCGAAACGGGCCAACGTGGTGAACAGCCGGACATCGGCCTCGGTGATCGTGTCGCCGACCAGGAATCGTTGCCGAGCGAGGTGGTCGCCGAGCCAGTCGAGGCGGTCGAAAAGGCGCGTGTACGCCCGGTCGTACGCATCCTGTGAACCCGCGAACCCAGCCCGGTAGACGCCGTTGTTGACGTCGGCGAACACCAGGCGGGCGATCTCGTCGATCTCGCCGCGAAGCGCCTTCGGGTACAGATCTGGTGCGCCGGGTCGGTGGAACTCCTTCCACTCGAGTGACATGTCGATCGTGATCTGCGGGTAGTCGTTCGTCACGACGGCGCCGGTCGGAATGTCGACGATGGCCGGCACGGTGATGCCCCGCGGGTAGTCGGGAAATCGTTTGAAATAGGCGTCCTGCAGCCGTTCGATGCCGAGCACGGGATCGATGCCGCCGGGGTCGAGGCTGAAGTCCCAGCTGCGCGAGTCATGCGTCGGGCCGCAAACGCTCATCGACAGCACGTCTTCCAGGCCGAGGAGGCGACGGACGATGATCGCCCGGTTGGCCCAGGGACATGCTTTGGCGACGACGAGTCGGTAGCGGCCGGCTTCCACCGGGTATCCGTCGCGCCCGTCGGCAGTGACCCGAGTCGTGATGTAGTTGGTGTCGCGGGTGAAGTCGACGCCCGGTTCGACGTACGTTCTGTCTGCCATAGTCACAGGATGACCGATTCGTCGACCGGACAAACTGTCGAACTCCTGCAGACCCTGATTCGCAACGAATGCGTGAATGACGGGACGCCGGAGTCGGGGCACGAATCCAGAAATGCGGACACGCTGCAGTCGTTCTTCGACGGGTCCGGCCTGGCGTTCGAGCGGTATGAGCCGACAGCGGGGCGAGCTTCGTTGGTCTGCCGGATCGAGGGGTCGGACCCGGATGCGCCGAGCGTCTGCCTGATGGGCCACACCGACGTCGTGCCGGTCGATCCAGCTGGATGGAGTCGCGATCCGTTCGGCGGCGATCTGGTCACCGGTGGGTCCGGTGTCGCCGAGGTGTGGGGCAGGGGAGCGGTCGACATGCTCAACCTGACCGCCTCGATGGCTGTCGCGGTCCGTGAGCTGGCGCAGCGTGGTTTCCGGCCACGGGGCGACCTGATCTACTTCGCGGTGGCCGACGAGGAGTCCGGATCCAAGCACGGCGCGCAGTGGATGGCCGACCACGAACCGGACGTGATCCGCTGCGACTACCTGCTCTCGGAGGCTGGTGGGCTCCACTCGGGGCCCGAGGACAGCGCCTCGATCGGTGTGCACGTCGCCGAGAAGGGCGTTGCTTGGCGACGGCTTCGGGTACGCGGGACACCGGGCCACGGCTCGGCGCCGTACAGGTCTGACAATGCGCTGGTCAAAGCAGCGGCTGTGATCCAGCGGCTCACTGCATACTCGCCTGCGCCACGAGTCCACGAGATGTGGCGCCAGCAGGTCGAGGCATTCCGTCTGCCCGAAGCAATGGCGGCGATGTTGCTCGACCCTGCGCAGATCGATGACGCTCTCGCGGCGATACCCCATCTCGGTCTGGCGCGGCAGTTGCATGCCTGCTCGCACACGACCTTCTCGTGCAATGTCATCGAAGGCCCGATGAAGACCAACACGATTCCGAGCACGATCGACATCGGCGTCGACGTGCGCACGCTGCCTGGTGAGACGGCCGCCGACGTTCAGGTCCATCTCGACGCTGCACTGGGTGAGTTGGCCGGCGAGGTCGAGGTGGAGATCGTGATGAACGATGCGGCGAGCATCAGTCGCACCGACAATCCGATGTGGGACGCGCTGCAGCGCAGTGTCAACAAACCGTTTCCTGCGGCTCGATTGTCGGCGCAGATGATGGTCGGCTTCACGGACGCGCGCATCTTCCGGCGGATGGGATCGGTTGCCTATGGGGCCGGCTTGTTCAGCCCGGATCTGCACGCTGGCGACTACGCATCGAGATTCCACGGCAACGATGAACGGATCGATGTGGACTCGCTGCGACTGACGACCCAGTTCTGGCTCGACGTCGTCACTGAATTCAACGGATGACATCGTTCGTTCCTTGCGTTCCGCGCGGCCGTCTGTTCCCAGCGACGGGGCCACCCGCCGTCGCTGAGTTCGTCACACTCGCATCAGAAGGTCGTTGAGGATCTCGTCTGGGCTGCGTCGTCGGTGATCGGACGCGTCGGATCGGCTGAGCTCGATCGCTGCGACGTCGAGCAGTGAACGGAGTGCCGCCAGGTCGTCCGATGGTCGCAGCGATCGTGCCGGCTCGCGGATGGCTGCGACGGTGACGCAGGTGAGGCAGGCATCCGGGATGAATCGACTGAAGGGACGTCGTCGCGAATGGGCAAGAAGGCCGCACAGGGTGAGGCGCTTGCCATCGTTGTCGGCGATGCCCGACGGTCGCATCGAGTGGGTGCGTTGCCGGCCCTGGTTGTAGCCGGTCGATCCGCATTCGTAGCGGTTGGCGAGGGGGCGGAGGTGAGCGAGGGGACCACCTGGTTGCATGATGATCCGGTCCGGTGGTGGCAGCACCCCGAGGCCACGCCGGCGTTCATACGCACGCTGTCGGCAGCTGTGTCGGCAGTAGATCAGGGGGCGGCCGGGCCGTCTGACGATCGGGAAGGTGTTGCCGCACCAGCCGCACTGCCGCATCGATTCCGACGCCTCGCTCGGTGATGCGGGTTCCGTTGGTGTGGAGGACGCGTCCGTTGCGTCGATAGGGAACGATGTCGTCGCCATGCGTCAGGCGTAGCAGACCGTTGTGACAGAGTTCGCAGACGTCGAGCTCGGCCTGTGCCGACGACCGTTTGGGTGCCAGTCCGAGCCCTCTTCGAGTCCTCTTCGAGCCTTCTTCGAGCCTTCTTCGAGTGATCCAGCCGCAGCCCCGTTCTGGATCGCGACGTGACGATTCGTTTTGGTCCGGGGCACACAAGTCGCTCAACCCGTTCTGGACCTCCACGTGACGATTCACGCCACGGCCAGCCGTCAGCCGTCAGCCGTGTCAGTGGCCCCAGAGAATGCCCGCTGGTGGCCAACGGATCCGTCGTCGAGGTGGACGTTCTGTGTGATGAATCGCTGAGGTCTGAATGCCCGGTGCTCGCCGAGGCTCCGGCGGTATTGGGCACGCCGAGGCGCCGTGCGGGCGCTCACAGTGTCGATTCGAGTGAGGTCGCCCACACTGGCTGTGGCAAACCGCACAGGGTGTCGAGCGGCAACTTCAACCGTGCGCGATCCGCTACATCCGGTGTGGCCACGTGCACAGCGTTGCGAGCACGATCGCGTAACCGGCGTTTTGGGCGCGTGACGTTGCGTCCCCCAAGTCGCCGGTTATGTCGCGGTTCGGAACGTCCGGATGCCAATCACTGACAGCGGTCGAATGGGCCATCAGTGGGCAGTCCCTCATGGCCGCCGCTGGACAGAATCCGATGTCCGCCGACACAGTCGTCAGCCGTCCCGGTCGCCCGGTCGTCCCGGCGAGTGGAGTTCAGTGCAGTCGGTGGTATGCCCGGACTGAACCGTCACGTGGAGATCCAGAACGGGCCCGTGAGTGTCGGGCCGACGTTGACCGAGACGAATCGTCACGTGCCGATTCAGAACGGTGCCCGGTCGGGCCGATCCGGACCGAGGCCAATCGTCACGTGGAGATCCAGAACGGCCCCGTGAGTGTCGGGCCGACGTTGACCGAGACGAATCGTCACGTGCGGATTCAGAACGGGCCCGCGAGTGTCGGTCTGATCGGTGTCGACCGACGGCGTGTCGGCCTGTCGTCCAACCAAGGACGGCTCAGCTACCAGCACAATCGCCATCGCCATCGCCATCGCCGTCGCCATCTGTCGACGAATCGCGGGGCAGCCGCTCAGGCGGGGCCCCGTCAGTCGACCGAGCGCCCGAGGCTCCGGGGCACCCGCGTGTTTCGTCTCAGCAATCCCGACCGTCGAAGCCATCGAGGATGGTCGTACAGATCGAGTGCAGCTGATCCACCTGTTCCGCGCTGAGGAGGTCGAACACCGCGGCACGAACCTCTGCCGCATGGCCCGGCGCTGCTTTGGCGAGAGCAGCCGTGCCGGCAGCGGTGATGGTGACGAGTTGACCCCGCCGGTCGGTCGGGCACTCGCGACGTTCCACCCATCCGTTGCGTTCGATGCTGCTGATCGCGTGCGTCAGCCGACTCTGTGAATACCGCAGCGTCCGAGCCAGATCGCTCATCCGCCGTGTCTGATCGGGCGCCTCTGACAGACCGACGAGGATCGCGTAGTACGCATGAGGCATCTGTGAATCGCGTTGCAATTGACGGTCCAGGCGTTCGTCCACGAGCTGTGTCGACAGCAGGTAGGCGCGCCACGCCCGCTGCTCGCTGCCGGTCAGCCATGTGCCTTTCTGCTTCACTGCCATGTCTCGATCCTACGGCTCCGGCCGATATGTAGTTGAGAACTCAAGCAGCCGATATAGTTGAGGTCTCAAGTAGCCTCTTCGCACAAGGATCGGTACCTCATGCCAATCACCCGTCTCAATCATGCTGTGCTCTATGTTCGCGATGTCCAAGCGACTCGCGACTTCTACGAGACGGTGCTCGGCTTCCGAACGCTGATCTGGATGCCAGGTCGGGCCGCCTTCTTCCAGGCTCCGGGTTCCACCAACGATCACGACTTGGGCACGTTCCAGATCGGGTCGCAGGCGGGACCCTCGCAGGCCGGCCGCTCATCCGTCGGTCTCTACCATCTCGCCTGGGAAGTCGACACTCTTTCCGAACTCCAACGAATTTCGGGCCTGCTGAAGGACCACGGTGCGCTGGTCGGTGCATCCGATCACGTCACGACCAAGGCCCTCTATGCCAAAGATCCCGACGGGATCGAGTTCGAGGTGTGTTGGTTGGTGCCCGCCGATCTGATCGACGACGAACTGCTCGAACGGGCCAAGCGGGTCCAGGTCGCTCACCTCGATCTGCCGTCGGAAATCGAACGCTACGGCGCAAAGACGCGCGGGGGCGTGGGAGTCTCGATCCCGGTCAACTGAGGCCGTTCGATCGACCCCGGTCAATTGACGGCTTTGGTCTTCCCGGCCCAGTAGGGCTCACGTAGTTTGAACTTCTGGAGTTTGCCGGTCGCGGTCCGCGACAGACTGTCCCGGAACTCGACTCTCTTCGGGCATTTGTAGCTGGCCAACTTGGTCTTGGTGTACGCAATGACGTCGGCTTCGGTCAGAGCTGAACCAGCGGAGGTGACCACGAGGGCCATCACCAGTTCGCCCCAACGTTCGTCCGGGACACCGATGACGGCGACCTCGTTGATCTCGGGATGACTGAACACGGCATCCTCGACCTCGATCGAGCTGACGTTCTCGCCCCCGGAGATGATCACGTCCTTTTTCCGGTCGACGATCGTCAGGTAGTGGTCGGCCTCGTCGATCGTTCCACCGTCGCCGGTGTGGAACCAGTCCAGTCCGCCAACAGGCAGGCCGCCCGACGTCACCCCGTGGATCGCTGCGGCGGTCTCAGTGGGCTGTTCCCAGTAGCCGGACATGATCACGTTGCCGCGCGCGATCACTTCACCGTCCGGCGAGACGGCCGTTTGGATGCCGATCGCAGGCGCACCGGCACGGCTGAGCAACTGGGCTCGATCGCCAGGGGAGAGATCGTCGTACTCGGCGCGTCGCCGATTGATGGTGAGCAGCGGCGACGTCTCCGTCAGGCCGTAGATCTGGTTGAACTCCCAGCCGAGTTCGGTCTCGATCCGCTCGATGGTCCTGGTCGGCGGGGGTGCACCGGCGGCGACAAGGCGCAGCTGATCGCGGCCCGGTATCGGCCCGTCCCACGTCTGACCGGCGTCGAGCACCATGTTCAGGACGGCTGGGGCAGCGCACATCAGCGTCACGCCGTGTTCGGCGACGCGGCGCAGGATCTCGTTCCCG
>JAYTRT010000268.1:0-17508 GCA_043746045.1 Actinomycetota bacterium
AGGCGATCGAAGCGGGCGTTGAGGTGATCTGCAGCACCACTGTCACCGGCCTCCTGCACGATGCCAACGGGTTCGTCTGCGGTGTCACCACGGACCGCCCGGACGGCGACCTGACGGCATCGGTCGTCATTGCCTGCGACGGCGTGAACAGCTTCCTGGCCAAACAGGAGGGTCTGTATCCACCGTCGGACGCGAAGAACTACACGCTCGGCGTGAAGGAAACCCTGGCCCTGCCGAAGGAGGTCATCGACGAGCGCTTCGGCGTGCGCGGTACCGACGGCGTGGACATCGAGATCGTCGGATGTACCAGCGGCGTCAACGGCGGCGGGTTCATCTACACCAACCTCGACACCATCGCTGTCGGGCTGGTCCTCAAGCTGCCGAAGCTGGCAGCGCAGAGCAAGCGCCCCGAGGAACTGATTGCGGCGATGAAGGCCAACCCGGCGATCGCCCCGTACGTCGAGGGTGCAGAACTGAAGGAGTACTCCGCGCACCTGATCCCGGAGGCCGGCCTGTCGATGATGCCCAAGCTGTCGGGCAACGGGTTGCTCGTGGCCGGCGACGCCGCCGCTTTGTGCCTCGCCGCCGGCATCTGGCTCGAGGGTGTCAACTTCGCGATGGCCAGCGGGATGTACGCAGCCCAGGCTGTCGTCGAGGCGTTACGTGCCCACGACACGTCGGTCGTCGGACTCGCCGGTTACCAGCGTCGGCTGGAAAGCACCTTCGTGCTGAAGGACCACCGCAAGCTCCGCCGGGCACCCGAGTTGGTGCTGTCCGACCGGGTCCAGCACCTGTATCCGGAGCTGGCCACGTCGGTTGCCGAGCGGATGTTTCGGGTCGACAATCCCGAGCCCAAACCGGGGATGCGCAAGATTCTCGACCAGGAACGCAAACGGATCGGCATCCGTCGGCGCGACCTCGGTCGTGACACGCTGGACGGGCTGAGGAGCTTCGGATGAAGGGATTGCAATGACTGACTTCAGAATTCGACGCGACCCGACGTGGCCGGAGATCTCGTTCGAGGACCGGATCGCGACCGCCACGTTCGACGTCGGTCCACAGGCCCACATCGTGGTCGACGGAGCGGTGTGCGGCGACTGCAGCACACGCGAATGCATCGTTGCCTGCCCAGCCAACCTGTTCATTCCGACGAGCGACGGCGGGATCCTGTTCAACTACGAACAATGCTTCGAATGTGGTACGTGCTACATGGTCTGCAACCGAGAGGGCGCAATCACCTGGAACTACCCGGAGGGCGGGCACGGAGTCGTGTTCGAGCGGACATGATCGCGGTCTGCCTGAAGTGGGTCGACCACCGTGTCGATCCGGCGGCGCTCGACGCATCCTCGCCCGATCGACGGTTCGCCGGTGTTTCTGCTGCAGATCAGGCCGCGCTCGAATGGGCGCTGCGCTGTCGCGATGGAGGCCACGCAGGTGAGATCGTGGCGATCACCGCCGGCCCGCCGGCCGCCGAGTCAGTACTCCGTGACGCGCTCGCGACCGGCGCCGACCGGGCTGTGCGAATCGACCTGCCGTTCGGCGCGCCGAGCCGGACCGTCGCCACAGCAATCGCGACATCGCTTGCCGGGTACATAACACCCGAATCGGCATGCGACACCATCATCTGGTGCGGCGACTACTCGTTCGACCGCGGCACCGGATCGGTGCCCGCATACATCGCCGGCGAGTTGGGGACAGCCCAGGCGCTGGGTTTGGTCGCGATCCAGATCGGGGTTGATTCGTCGTCCGGCATCGACGTCCTACGTCGCCTCGATGGCGGTCGCCGCGAACGTGTCGGAATTCGCGGATCGGCGGTGCTGTCGGTCGAAGGCTCGACCGCACTGTTGCGTCGCGCTCCCCTCCGCCGATTGTTGGCCAAGCCACCGGTGGAGGTCGTATCCATGCCCGTCACGCCCCGCGAACACGCTCTCGAGGCACGCCCATACCGTCCGCGACCACGCACCTACGCGCCGCCGGCCGGCGCGACCGCGCTCGAGCGGGTCAAGGCGCTGACCTCCGCCGGTACGGCCTCGGCGACCCACGGCGAGACGGTGACCCTCGATCCGGCTGCAGCGGCCGAGCGGATCCTGGTCGCACTGGTCGACTGGGGCTACCTGCCCTGAGCGCCGCCTCGCACCGACTCGGCCGCGTCGTCTGGAACGACATCGATGCCGGCCAGCCGCCGCTGCTGCTCGTGCCGATCGGCTCGTGCGAGCAGCACGGCCCGCATCTCCCGCTGGACACCGACACGCGCGTCGCCGTCGCCATTGCCGAACGGGTCGCCGAGGTCGCTCCGCCCGGGCGGATGCTGGTGGCCCCGGCCATCGGTGTCACGTCCAGTGGCGAGCACGCCGGATTCCCGGGGACGCTCTCGATCGGCCTGGCAGCCACAGAACTGGTGCTGATCGAACTGGTCCGGTCTGCAGACTGGAGCGGCGGCGTCGTCTTCGTCAACGGTCACGGCGGCAATCGTGCCGCTGTCGAGAACGCGCTCACCATCGTGACTGCCGAAGACCGCAACGTGATGAGCTGGTGGCCGCGCATCCGCAATGCCGACGCGCACGCGGGCCGCACCGAGACATCGTTGATGTTGGCGATTGCTCCCGAGCTCGTGCGGCTGTCGGCGGCCGAACAGGGTGACGTCACGCCGGTCGCCGACCTGCTCGAGCGATTGACCGAGGACGGTGTCCGGACGATCAGCCCGAACGGTGTTCTCGGCGATCCGACTGGGGCATCCGCCGAAGAGGGCAAGCGCCTGTTCGACGCTCTCGTCGTCGACGCCAGCCTGCGGATCGGCGCCTGGACCGCTTCGCTCGGTCGATGAACAACCTGACGCTCGACCCGTCGGTTCGGCGAGCCGGCGATGGGCAGGTGCTGATCGGGGGCTCACCGCTGGTCCTCCTGCGGCTCACCGCAGCGGGTGCCAGACTCGTCGACCGGATCGCAGCCCGTCGCCGCGTCGACCCCGGCCCCACAGCCGAGGCCTTGATCGCTCGCCTCATGGACGCCGGGATCGTCCACCCGCGCTATCCCACATGCTGTGGTGAACCGGGGTTCAGCGATGCGGGGGCAGCCGACGTGACTGTCGTGGTCCCGACCTTGGCAACGCCACGAGGAGCGCTGCAGGCAATCGCCCACGCCTGTTCCGACGCCGCGGCGGTGATCATCGTCGACGACGCATCGCCGACCCCGATCGGCCCGGTCGACGGTGCGACGGTGATCCGCCGTGACGTGAACGGCGGCCCGGGCGCAGCACGAATGGCGGGGCTCGAACACGTCGCAACACCCTTTGTCGCGTTCGTCGATGCCGATGTCGACGTGCCGCCGGGATGGCTCGGCGGCCTCCTCGTCCACTTCACCGACGAGCGCGTCGCAGCCGTTGCTCCGCGGGTCACGAGCCCGGTGAACGGGCTCGTTTCGCCGACACGCCTCGACCGGTACGAAGCGGTGAGATCGAGCCTTGACCTCGGTCCCGGCCCAGCCAGGGTCCGTGCCGGCACGCGCGTCAGCTACGTACCATCGGCCGCGATCGTGTGCAGGGTCGATGCGCTTCGCGCGGTGGGCGGCTTCGATCCGGCGCTGCGCTTCGGGGAGGATGTCGACCTCGTCTGGCGGCTCGACGAAGCGGGATGGCGGGTCCGCTATGAACCAGCCGTCCTCGTCCATCATCGCCCGCGCCCGACGGCCGCCCGATGGCTGCAGCAGAGGTTTTCCTACGGCAGCTCGGCCGCACCGCTCGCTCAGCGGCATCCGGGTGCGCTGGCGCCGGTGCGGGTCAGTGGTTGGAGTGCGGCGGCGTGGGCAACAGCGATGGCGGGTTGGCCGCTGATCGGGCCGGCAATCGGCATCACGATCGCAGCGACGACGACGGCCCTGCTGGCGCGCAAGCTGCGCGATGTACCCGACGGCCCACGTCAGGCACTGCGCCTCGCCGGACTCGGTCACCTCTACGCAGGCCGGTCCCTCGCCGCCGGCATCACCCGCCCGTGGTGGCCGTTCGCGACAGCCGCGGCCCTCGTCTCGAAACGTGCTCGACGAGCAGTCCTGCTGGCAATCGTCGTACCGGCGTTGCTCGACTGGCGCGCCGACCTCGGTTCCGACCAGCCAGTGCTCGACCCGGTGACGTACACCGCCTTGCATCTGCTCGACGACATCGCGTACGGCTCAGGGGTGATGGTCGGGGTTCTGCAGACGAAGTCGCTCGACGCGTTGCGGCCCGACTTCAGATCGTGGCCGACGACCGGCGCGCGCTCGCGGCAGCCAGCCGGCCGCTGATGTCGTTGCACGACTGGCAGACGTCGGCCGGAACCCAACCCCAACGCATCAGACGACCGAAGATCGTGCACCCGAGGCACAGCCCGAGGAAGGCTTCCAACGACGCCGCAACCGTGATCAGGGCGACAAGGACAAACGCCAGGATGTGCCCATCGAGACCGTACGAGATCAGTGCGCCGACCGACAACGTCGCTCCGATGCCCTGGGCGAACCGCTTCGGGGGGCCGGCGACCATTCGTTGCTCGACGAGGATGCCGCGTGCCGCAATCCGCTCGGTGGCGAAACGGGTGACGAACTGCCCGAGCGGACTGAGCGTCGGGCCGCTGAGCACCCTGGCGACGAAGCCATAGGCCAACGGGACCAGAAACCACCACTCGCGAGTAGCGAGGAACAGGACGCACTGGAGGACGACGCCAGAGGCGACAAGACGCGCCGAGGTCTCGTTGACCGGATTCGGGAACCTGAACAGCGAGCGCACCCGAGGGATGGTAGCCCCGAATTCCGATCAGACAACTCGGGAATTGCGCCGAGCGGACGACGCTGTACCGTCTGACGACTATGGGACTCCGTCTGAGCGTGCAACGCAGCGCCTGGGTGCGCAGCGTGGATGCTGCCGCCACGCGGCGACCAGGGCTGATCCCCGTCGTCAAAGGCAACGGCTACGGGCTCGGTCGCGCCACCCTGATGCCGCTTGCTGCGCGGTTGACGACGAACGGTCAGATCGCTGTCGGGACGGTGTACGAAGCGGTCGATGTCCCGGCCGACCGGACGGCGCTCGTCCTCACGCCGCACGTCGACGCGCTACCGGCCGCGCTGCCACGATCGGCGGTCCTCACCGTGGACTGCGTGGCTCACGTCGAGGCACTGTCGCGTCATGGGTGGACCGGCCAGGTCTCGATCAAGCTGGCGTCCACGATGCATCGCTACGGTGCCCCGTCGGCTGATGTCGGTCGGGTACGCGAGGCCGTCGAGGCTGCGTCGATGACCGTGATCGGGTACGGCCTTCACCTGCCGCTCGCGGGGTCGGATGCTTCACGGTGGAGCGAGGTCACCGAGTGGTTGGAGCATCTCGGACGCGGTCCTGAGCCGTTGTCGGTCAGCCACCTGGACCCGTCGGCGTCCTCCGAGCTGGCGGCCGACGTGCTGCCCAGCCACCTCGGCCGGCCGATCCTGATTCGCTGCGGCACATCGCTGTGGCATGCCGACAGATCGCTGCTGCAGCTGACCGCTGATGTGCTCGGCACACATCGTGTGCATGCCGGTGCCGCAGCCGGCTATCACGCAACCGAGGTACCGCGTGACGGCCACGTCGTGCTCGTCGGCGCCGGTTCGGCACACGGTGTGCGCTTTCTCGACGACGGCCGTAGCCCCTTCCACTTCGCTCACCAGCGCGTTGCGATGATCGAGCCGGCGCACATGCACACGTCGATGCTTTTCGTACCGACCGGCGACCCACTGCCGTCGATCGGCGACAGACTCGATGTCCAACGACCGTTGACCGCCACGACCGTCGACGAGCTGGTCTGGGTCGATGGTTGAGCTGAACCGGTCCGGCGCACCACGCCTGGCCGGCCCGGATGTGACGCGAGCCATCGCCCTGATCGGCGTGGTGATCATGAACTTCCACGGCTATTTGAACGGCGGCCACGACAACATCAACCGCTCGTACGCCGAGCGCGTTTTCGACACCTACGACGGACCGCTGAGCACCCGCTTCGCGGCGACGTTCGTGCTCGTCGCCGGCATGGGGGTGACGATGCTGACCAATCGCAGCCGGACGAGCGGCGACAGGACCGCGATCAACGAGAACCGCTGGCGACTCGCTCGCCGCGGACTGCTGCTGTTTGCGTTCGGTCTCCTGATCGAATGGATCTGGCCCGGAACGATCCTGTTCTTCTACGGCGCCTACTTCATGGTCGCGGCACTGCTCTTCACGCTCCGTCTGCGCTGGTTGGCCCTGATCGGCACGTTGGCCGCACTGGCCGGTGCCGGCATTGCCTGGTTCCGCCTGGAACGCACACTCGACGGCAGGAGCACCGCGTGGCTCGATCCGCCGGTCAACTCGCCACGCAACCTCGTGCTGCGCACCTTCGTTGGTTACACCCACCCGCTGCTGCCCTGGTTGGCGTTCCTGTGCGCCGGCATTGCCCTCGGCCGATACCTGCCCTCGATCGCGAAACTCCGTCCGAAGCTGATCGTCGTCGGGTCGGCACTGTTCTGCGGCACGTACCTGATCAACTTCGTCGGACTGCGCTGGGCCACGGACGGATTCACGGTCGACGACAGATCGGCGATGCGCTGGCGAGGCCTGCTGTCGACCGGGCCGTTCGACCGCGGCGTGCTGTACACCGTCGGCACGCTCGGCTCGTCCATCGTCGCCTACTGCGTCATCTCGTGGGTGGCCGAACGGTACGCGAACGCCACAGTGACGCAACTCTTGCGCGGCGCCGGCCAGATGACTCTGACGCTGTACCTGCTGCACGCGTTCACGTTCAATGCCGTTGTGCACTGGTGGCACCTCGTCGGATCGACGGGCCTGGGTACGGCGCTGGTGTTCAGTCTGGTGTTCTGGGTGTTCGCGATTGCGTTCGGAGCGTGGTGGCACCGATTCATCGGACTCGGCCCGCTCGAACGGATCTACCGCAATTTCGGCGGTTGATCGATGCCTGTCAACGCCGGTAGCTGAGAAACGCGAAATCGCATACCAAACGTGACAGTTGCCATAGCAACTTCTCGGAACATTTCCAAAGACTGCGGTGTTCAAAGCATCGTTATGAGCGACTCAATCGGAATGTACCTCAACGACATCGGCAAGGTTCCTCTGCTGAACGCAGAGGAAGAGCGTGAACTCTCACGTGTCATCGAAGACGGGCGCGACGCAGCCGAGCGCCTCGCCTCTGGAGAAAAGGGTGCCCGCCTGAAATCCAAGGTGACGGCAGCCGCAGCGGCCAAGGACCGCTTCATCCGTGCCAACCTGCGCCTCGTGGTCAGCATCGCTCGGCGCTATCCCCTCCCCCAGGGGATGGACCTCGGCGACCTGATCCAAGAAGGCAACCTCGGCCTCGAGCACGCCGTGGACAAGTTCGACTGGCGGCGTGGGTTCAAGTTCTCGACTTACGCCACGTTCTGGATCCGCCAGGCGATCGGTCGGGCACTCGATCAGAAGGGGAGCCTGATCCGCATCCCCGGTGATCGTTCTGCCAACCTCCGATCGGTGCTCCGTCAGGCGGGTGGCGACGCGGAAGCGCTCGACAGCGTGAACGCCGACCTCCATCGGCTCACCGCGACGGTGTCGTTGGACAAGACCGTTGGGGACGACGGCGACGCCACTCTGGGCGACATGATCGCCTCCACCGACGAAAGCCCGGAAGCAGCCTTGATCGCCGCTGTCGACAGCGCCCTCCTCGAGGAACTGCTGAGCACACTCGACAAGCGTGGTCGGTACGCGGTGGAAGCCCGCTTCGGGCTGATCGACGGCGAGCGGAAGAGCTTCCGTGAACTCGGTGCCGAACTCGGTGTGACAGCAGAGGCCGCTCGACGGTTGGTCAACCGCTCGGTGGCCGGCCTACGCGACGACGCAATTCGGGTGCTCGCCGCCTGATCCTGCTCCGACAACTGATCCCCCCTACGCTCGCTGTCCATGTGGAACCCACGTGGGCAGCGAGTTGTCGTTACGGGAGCGTCGTCGGGAATCGGCGCAGCCACAGCCGTCGAATTCGCCAGACGGGGAGCCGTGGTCGGCCTGGTCGCCAGACGCCGTGAGCAACTCGGCGATGTCCTCGTGGCATGCCGCCAGACCTCGCCCGACTCACAGATGTTCGTGGCAGACCTGTCAGAGATCGACGCGATCGCCGGGCTGGTCACCACGATCACCGCCACGCTCGGCCAGATCGACGTGCTGGTCAACAACGCAGGTGTCCCCAAACGACGCAAGACATCGGCGATGACCGTTGCCGACGCCGAATCGGTGATGCGAATGAACTACCTGTCGCCGGTCGCGCTGGCGATTGCCGTGCTGCCCGCGATGCGCCAACGCGACGCCGGGCACATCGTCAACATCTCGTCGATGGGCGCACACATGGTTTCGTTCGGTGTGGGCGCCTATTCGGCCACCAAGGCCGCGCTCGAATACTTCACAGAGGCGATGTACGTCGAGTTGGTCGGCACCGGTGTCCAGGCCCACGTGGTCGTGCCCGGCACGACCCTGTCCGAGTTCAGCACGCCGAAGGATGGCAATGATCCGCCGTTCCCGAGCGACCCCACAATGGCTGCGACCCCGGAGGTTGTCGCTGCCGCGATCATCGCCTGTCTCTCGGACGACCGTTTCATCACCTACGCAACCGAGCGCGACGAAGCAACTGCCACATCCCGCAACGCCGATCCCAACGCATTCCTGGCCTCGATGCGCGAACGGCTGGCTGGTCTCGGCCGCTGACCGGGGCACTCCTGCTCAGGCATGCCTGGGCAGCTGGTTCACGACGTTGCCGCTGACCGCGTGCGGCGGACGAGTCCGCGCAGCCCAACCGCGCCGGCGCCGATCAGCGGACCACGATCACCGAGCCGAGCTGGTGTGATCCGCGCCCCTTTGGAGAAGTTCAGTCGGCAGTGCTCTGACAATGCGTCCTGGGCAGCGTTGAAGAACGTGGCGCCGAAGCCGAGCGCCACGGATCCGCCGACCACGACGAGGTCCAGATCGAGTGCGTTGCACACCGAGGCAGCGGCACGTCCGACCAGTTTTCCCGTGCGCACCATGATGTCGTAGGTCGGTTCGGTCGGCGAGCGCCCGGTGATCGACTCGATCGCCGTTCCGGACGCCTCGGCCTCGAGGCAGCCACGCGCTCCGCAGACGCAGCGACGACCGTTCGGCTCGACGATGACGTGGCCGATGTGTCCTGCGTTCCCGGTTGCACCGTCGAGCAGTTGGCCGTCGATGACGATCCCGCCGCCCACGCCTGTCGACACGACCATCGCCAGGAAGTTGTTCTTGCCCTGCGCCGCTCCGACCCAACCCTCTGCGAGGGCGAGGGCTTTGGCATCCAGGTCGCCGAACACATCGAGTTCGGTCAGCGAGGCGAGCCGTTGACGAAGTGGGAAGTTGCGCCACGCACTGATGTTCAGCGGTGACACGGTGGCACAGTTCGGTGTCACCGGACCTGCGCAGCCGACCCCGACCACGACCGGTTTCACTTCGTGGTGCTCGACTGCACGCTCGATCTGGGACAGCACGAGTGTTTCCAACTGACCGAAGATTCCGTCGGCATCGAGGTGGTGGTTGACCTGCACCTTGTCGAGGTCGATCAGTTCACCGGTCATCTTCATCAGACCAGCGGCCATCTTGGTGCCGCCGATGTCGATTGTCAGCACGACGTCCATGGGTCGGCAGAGTAATCGGAGTTACCGCGGAACCACGGGCACGCCGTGCGGAGCGAACACGGCCGGCAGGCCTCCGGTGTGGATGAACACGACGTTGCCGCCGGCCCACCGCCCGTCGGCCACGTTGCCGAGCAGCCCGGCGAACCCCTTTCCGGAATATGTCCGGTCGAGGACCCACCCACCGCGACGAGCAGCCCAGAGGATCGCGTCGTCGGCAGCTGCGGTCGGAATGGCATAGTCGTCGCCGATCCAGCGGGCGTCCACCTCGATGTCGTCAGCGCCGACAGCAAAACGACTGTCGGTGCAGCCGATGAGGGCGAGCGTTTCCGTTGCGAGGGCCGCGATGTCCGGCCGGCCGACCAGCACGCCGTGGGCGACACCGATCGCCACGACTTCCGGAACCGGATATCCGAGTCCGCGCCACAGGGCTCGGCCGGCAACGAGACCTGCATGCGTGCCACCGCTCGACGACGTGAACACGATCGCCGACGGCTGGATCTGCAACGTTTCGAGCTGTTGCATCGTCTCGACGAATGCCGCGACGTAGCCGAGCGCGCCGACCGGCGTACTGCCACCGATCGGGATCGAGTGCGGATGCAGACCGTCGGCGATGAGTTGGTCCGTCAGGGCCTCCCGCGCAATTTCCAGTTCACCCCAATGCGCCGACGGAAGCCCGGTGAAGTGCAAGTGCGCCCCGAACAGGTGCGACAACAGTTGGTTGCCGAACAGTTCGTCAGGTCGATCACCGGAGAGCACCAGGTGAGTTTCCAGACCGAGGCGGGCCCCCGCGGCAGCGGTCATCCGGCAGTGGTTGGATTGCCCGGCACCGACCGTGACCAGTGAGTCAGCGCCTGCGACGAGCGCTGCACCGCACAGATACTCGAGCTTACGGGCCTTGTTGCCGCCGACCCCGAGACCGGTCAGGTCATCGCGTTTGATCCACAGCCTGACGGCGTCCTCGGGTTCTCTTCCGCCGATCAGATCGAGGGTGGGACCGAGTTCGAGCGGCGTCGGCAGCGTGGCCAAGGTCGCCCGCTCAGCGGTGGCGAGGCGTTGCAGCGGCATCGACCCAACTGTAGGGCGTGCCACGTCGACGGGGCATCGCGCGCATTGCAGTCCGATGCCGTAGTCATGTCCGTCTGGTTGCCGTAACGCCGGCAACACCGGCACGATGGGTCGATGGTCACCGATTGGAACCCGGTTCTGCGGGGCGAGTTCGACAAGCCGTACTGGGCGCCGCTGCAGGAATTCGTCCGCGCCGACCGCGAACATCACGTGGTATACCCGCCGCCGGAGGACGTCTTCGCGGCGATCCACCTGACGTCGTACGCGGATACCCGAGTGATGATCCTCGGCCAGGATCCGTACCACGGCCCCAACCAGGCCCACGGACTGTGTTTCTCGGTCCGGCGCGGCGTGCCGGTTCCGCCGTCGCTCGCCAACATGTACAAGGAGTTGCACACCGACCTCGGCATCGAACCACGCCGCCATGGCAACCTCGAACATTGGGCGATCCAGGGCGTGCTGTTGCTCAACACCACGCTCACGGTACGCGCTGGCCAGGCCGGCAGCCATCAGGGCAAAGGCTGGGAGACCTTCACCGACCAGGTGATACGGACCGTGAACGACAAGACCGACCCCGTCGTCTTCATCCTGTGGGGCGCAGCGGCGCGCAAGAAAAAAGCGCTGATCGACAGCACCCGGCACGTCGTGATCGAGTCGGCACACCCTTCGCCGCTGTCTGCCCACAACGGCTTCTTCGGGAGCAGACCGTTCAGCCGCACCAACGACGCCTTGATCGCGAGGAACCGCCAGCCGATCGACTGGCAGCTCCCCGATTGAGACGGGCCTCAGCCGGACGTTGTCGGTACCGTCCCTGCGGTTGCGGCCCCTGCCGGGCTGGGATACGTCGGCGGCGCTTCACCGGGCGGTGGAGTGACGTACAGCGACACCGCGCCGCTCGGGTCGAAGAACGTGTCGGCGGTCGGCCACGTGCCGGGTAGGTAGCGCTTGCCGCCATCGACGAACTCGTACATCCCGGTTCCCTGCTTGCGGATCTCGTCCGGCCCCGTGGCCGTCGGGTTCCACCAGATCGCCGTCGCATCATCGATACCGACGTAATCCGGGTCTGGCCAGATGCCGTGATTTCCCCAACTGAGCGATGGCTGACTGATCGCCGATTTGGTCTGCGCGCCATTGAACAGCGCCTGCTTCCACGTCTCGTGGGTCAGGTTCGGCCCGACGCCCTGCAGCGCCGCAAAGAAGACAGCGGGCTCGGGGATGAACGTCCCGATCGTGTCCTTGGCCGGTGGCTCGACCCCCGTGAACCACTTGTACAGGGCGTAGTAACCGCTGATCTCCGGGGTCACGCGAGCAGCCAGCCCCGAATAGCCGAATGCGTGCGCCCATTGCTGTTGGTCATAGGTGCGGGCAAACGCATCGAGGTCGACCAACGCCGACACGCCGATGATCCACTCCGGGAAATAGTTCTGCGCCGTTGCCTCCTTGGTGAAGTCGCGTGGAGCAACAGGGTCTCCGCTGAAGATGATGCTGGTCACGCCCGCTGCCTTGAATTTGGCGATCGCCTGCGACGCTGTTTGTTGGATCGTGCCCGGATCGAGCGCGTACGACACGGTCTCGGCCAGTGGCGCCCCGTTCGTCGCCATGCCGGCCGCGAATTTGTCGGCAAGCGCTTTCGATGTCGCACTGCTCTCGATGTACAGGTAGCCGAACTTGCGCGGGCTGTTGACGAACTGGTCGCCGGCGTGGGTCGCGTTCTTGCCGACCAGCTCCTTCTTGATCATCTCGAGCACATGGACCTGGGCCTGCTCGGCACCGGTGGCGATGCCCCACACGTTCGGGTCACGCTGCACATACCAATCCGGCGGCTGACCGGGCGTACACGCCAGACACGACACGCCGTGCGCGGCCAGTTCGTCGGCAAACGCGCTGGTCAGCGCCGGACCACCCCAGACCATGAACGGCTTGATGTCCTCGGCGATGTGCACTGCATCAGCACGAGCGGCTGTTTCGTCGGCTGCGGTTCCGCTGCCTTCGACGAACTGCAGCTTGACCTTGCGACCGTAGGTTTCGTAGTACGTCTCGAAGTAGTCGACCATCTTGGTCATCGTGGCCTGCTGCTGGGCGCTGGTGTCGTTGACCTTGATCGCATCAGTGATGTAACTGATGATCGGGTCGTTGGTCATGCCCTGGTAGACCGCGATCGTGATGGTGTCGGCGGTGACCCCGGCCGCCGTGGCACCTCCGTTGTCGCCGGTGAACGGCGCATAGCACTCGGGTGCGAAGAAGTCCGGAACAGCGACCTTGCCCGTCTTGGTGTCGCAGCGCTTCCCCCAATCTGCAACCGTGACGCCATTCTTCTGGGCGTCGGAGAACGACAGTGGGTACGTGACCGGCTTCGGTGCGCCGGTCGTGCCGGTCGTGCCGGTCGTGCCTGGCGTGGCGTTCGTGCCCGGCGTGGCGGTCGGGGCGCTCGTCGACGTGACCGCAGACGTCGACGTGACAGCGGTGGTCGTGGCCCCGTTCGTTGTCGTGGTGGTGATCACGGTCGCAGTCGTGGTCGGCGACGAAACCGTCTTGTTGTCGCCCCGGGCAACAACGAGGACGACGACGACGATCGCAACGACAGCCACGATGCCGATGATCGGCCCGAATCGCTTCATCGCCGTCGAGTTCTTCCGGCCTCCGCCACTCGAACCTGTGCTTGCTGGCTGCATCGCATGACCCCCTGTTGTCGACTTGATGTTGATCTGATTCGGCTACTTGACGTCGGTCCCGGATCTCGAGATCGCTGCGCTCGACGTGCCCAGATAGCTCTCGATGACGTCGGGATGCTCGAGCACGGCCGCAGGCGGTCCGGTCGTGACAACGGCGCCTTGGTCGAGCGCGAGCAACCGATCGGAGATCGAACTGATCAGCGGCATGTCGTGCTCGATCACGATCAGGCTCGCGCCCATCTCGTTGCGGAGCCGTAACAGGACGGGTGCAAGTGCTTCGACCTCGCGTTGGGCGATACCCGACGATGGCTCGTCGAGCAGGATCACCGTTGGGCGGTGAGCGACCTGGCAGGCGAGGTCGACCACGCGGCGGGTGCCGGTCGAGAGCTCGCGGATGAACGAGTTGCGGTACTGGCCGAGGCCCATCAGTTCGAGCAGTTCATCGACGCGCAGGGCGACCTCCGCTTCGGAATCGAACGTCTGCGGCAATCGCAACGCCGCGGCCAGCACACTGCGGCTGCCGACGAACCGTTCGGTGCTGACGGCGAGCGTCTCGGCAACCGTGATCTCCGGGAACAACTTCGCGTCCTGGAAGCTGCGGCCGAGACCGAGAGCCGCACGACGGAATGGCGAGAGCACGGAGATTTCCACACCATCGAGGAAGACGGTGCCGGCGTCGGTCGGGGTGAAACCGGAGATCAGATCGAAGAGGGTGGTCTTGCCCGCTCCGTTGGGTCCGATCACACCGAGGATCTCGCGTGGTGCGACGTCGAACGAGACGTCGTCCACAGCCCTGATCCCACCGAAGCTGCGCACCAGTCCCGACACGACCAAGGCCGGCGGTTGTCCGTCGATCGGCTGATGTGGGATGCGTTCGGTCATCGTGTCGCCGACGCTCGCGTGCGACAGGAACACTGACCGCAACAGATCGGGACGTTCCAACAACTCGGCCGTGGGACCGCTGAACTGCACGGCACCGCGCTCGAGGAAGTAGGCGCGATGGGCGACCGTCAGGGCCACGTTCACGCTCTGCTCGACCATGATGATCGCCACACCGTCTGCGGCCAGGCGTTCGATGATCGGCAGCATCTGACCAACGATGACCGGGGCCAAACCGAGGGACAATTCGTCGATCAGCAGCACCCGCGGACGGGCGATGAACGCCATTCCGAGGGCCAACATCTGCTGTTGGCCGCCGCTCAGATCGGCGGCCGCAGATTCCATTCGCGAGCGCAGGATCGGAAACATCTGCAGCACCTCTTCGGTGCTGGCCCGAACCTGCTCCGGATGACGACGTTTGGTCCATCCCGCCAACTGCAGGTTCTCGCGGATGCTGAGCGAACCGAAGACCCCTGCGCCACCAGGCATCTGTGAGATGCCGAGTACGGCGATCTCGTTGGGAGGCGCATGGGTGATGTCGCGACCATCGAGCACCACGGCCCCGTGGTCGGCTTCGACGATGCCGCTGATTGCTTTCAACAACGTCGACTTGCCGGCTCCGTTGGTGCCGAGGAGCGCGACGATCTCGCCCTCTTTGACATCGATGCTGACACCGAACAGCACCTGCCGGCCGCCGTAACCAGCGTCGACGCCCCGTACGAGCAGCAGATCGGCCAGACCCTGACGACGCTGATACAGCGCCTCCGAGCGAGCCGCCGTTGCCTGCCAGACCTGGGCGATGTCCGAGTCGATCACACTGGAGACACTGCGCAGGATCAGGCTGCCGATGATGAACAGCGGAACCATCACGAGCATCCCCGTGCGCACACTCCACCGGTCGGCGACCCAACCGATGAACGGCAGGACCAGCAGACCGGGAATCACCCACAGCGATGCAGCGCTGAACCCGGTGGCGCGGGCCCGAGCAGGAATGGCCAGCGAGAAGGCAACCAGAATCCCCGGCCCGAGCGTGGCCAGGGATGCGGAGATGACGCAGTTCATCGCGACTGCCACGACCACGTTCGGAGCCAGGGCGAACGCCACGAACGCGATCGACGTCCACAGCGCGACCGTCGCCAGGAACTTGATCAGTCCCTCCATGTTGTTCATGTAGCGGCGGGTGATGATGCGTGAGCCCAGCAGGATGCCGACCAGTTGGAACGGCTCGGCGATCGCCGCTGCGAAACCTCTGGCTCGTTCGTCGAGTTTGAACTCGCGCTCGTACAGCACCGAAGCAAGGGTGACGAAACCAACGAGAGCAACGGCCAGGAAGGGCAGCGACCACCAGATCCGGCGCAGGCTGGCCACCTTCTGAACGGTGCGCCAACTCTCGGCGAACGAGGCCGGGATCTCCTCGGTGTTGACGACTTCTTCGCTGGCCCCCGTCGCGGCCCGCTCCCACCGACCACGGATCGGTTCGCGCATCCGCAGGGCCAAGATGCAGAAGATGAACGTCGGCACCATGAACACGAAGAACGGCGTGCGCCACCCGAACGAATAGGCCAGGAGTCCAGCGCTGAGCGGGCCGATGAAGGCGCCGATCGCATTCGCAGCACGATGCGCACTGAACATGCGACTGCGAGTCGCGATCGGGTAGTAGTCGGCCAGGAGCGAGTTGTGGGTCGGGTCGACGACGGCCTTGCCGATGGAGGATCCGGACCGAGCGAGCGTGAGGATGATGACACCGGTCGCGAGGCCCGTCATACCGCTGAACAACGCCCACAGAACAGCTCCGGCGATGGCCAGGGGGATCCGCTTCGACCGGTCGGCGTACTGGGCGATCGGCACCTGCAGAACCAGCGCAGCGATGGACGACAGCGCCACCAATCCGAGCGCCGCCTTCAAGTCGATGCCGAAGCTCTTGCGGATGTTGGGCAGCAGGATACCGAACGCCGTGCGGTCGAGTTCGTCGACGGCGTTGAGGCCGAAGAGGATGACGAGCGGATACGCCGACTCGCCACCACAGAGGTCGCGCAGACGCATCATCGGATTCCTGAACCACGTGTTCACCGCTGTCGTCTCGGTCACGGTCGAGCCCCGATCTCCACCGGTGACGGCAGAACTGGTGTCTCGCTCTCGGCGACGCCGGCTGTGTCGCTGATCTCGGCGGCCGCGTCCGAGTCCTTCCGCCGATTGGCGAACTTGGCAATCAGATCACGGAGCTTGGTCACCTGGCTGCCGAGACCGGCGGGCATCACGAGCAGGATCAACAGCACACCGAACGAGGTGGAAAGCAATCGCCATTCGAGCGACGGCAATCGCAAGGTGACGCGTGAATACACAGCGCCGACGACCGCGCCCGTGATGGACCCGAGTCCACCGATGATGGCTGACGTGAACACACCGAAGCTGTCACCGGCTCCGTACTGGGTCAGGCTGAAGGCGTGATTCATGTGCACCAGGAGGCCCCCGGCCACACCGGCGACAGCGCCGCTGAGCATGAACGCCGTCAGCTTGGCGCGCACCGGTGCGACGGAGAAGCTCTGCGCAGCCCGCTCGTTCTCGCGCATCGCAACGATCACGCGACCCGTGCGCGATCTGCGGATGCCACGCACGAGCAGGATCACGATGACGAGGACGGCCAGCGAATACGCGTAGAACCGGGTCGGCGTGTCGATGTTCACCTGCCCGAAGAGCGGTGAGACCTTCAACCGTTTGCCGATCGGAACCCACCCGAAGAAGCGGTCGTTGAGCAACCACGAGGTCACGCTCAATCCGAACGCGAGTGTTGTCACCGCCAGGTACAGGCCCTGCAGACGGAGCGCGGGGAGGCCGACGAGGAGTGCCGCAGCCGCTCCGGCAACAGCACCGATCAACAGCGCGAGCGTGAGGTCGACGTTCCAGCGCGACGTGCACAGCGCGCTGACCGCGCCCCCGACCGCAACGAATCCCATCTGTCCCAGCGAGATCTGACCGGCCCAACCGGTGAGGATCATCAACGAGATGCCGATCACGCAGAAGATGACGACCTCGTTGGCCTGGATCAGCCGATCGACCCGCAGGACGAACGGCAAGGCGATCAGCAGACCGACGACCAGCACGGCGCTGCCCCACCTGGCCAGACGGACGAGGGGCAGCCTGGCCGTCAGGGCATCGAGCGGACGGACCTCTTCGGCGCCACGCCACGACGACGTGCCGTCGTTGTCGCGACGGCTGGCCGTGCGCCGTTGCAGGAGGAGCGCGG